>CAMDVY010000481.1 GCA_945878745.1 Klebsiella pneumoniae
CATACAGGTTCTGTTGATTGCACTTCGAGCAGCCATCAGAAGTGCAGCGCCTGGTGCCACGGAGAAGATGAGCTACCAGATGCCCACCTTCTATCTCAACGGAAATCTCGTGCATTTCGTGGCATTCCAGGATGCACTGAGGGGCTACAAGACGTCCAAAGGCGCTGAGCAATTCCCAATCGACAAACCGTTGCCCCTGGACTTGATCACGAGGATCGTTGCCTTCCGAGTTGAAGAAAACTTGCGGCCAGCGGACAAGGCGAAACGAAGTTGAGCTATTCCATCATCGTGTCGTCGTCACCTGACGAGGCTTATGCACAGATCTGGAGTCCACTTCTCGCTTTCAATCAGGCAGCCGTCGGCAATGCAGAGGGTGAGCCCTACGCACTCGAAATCAAGAATGGTAGCGACGCACAGATCAAGGGCGGGTTGTGGGCGCAATCGTTGTGGGGTTCGTTCTACATCGCGCTGATCGTCACACCAGAAGTTCTTCGTCACAACGGCATTGGTTCTGAACTGATGAAACGAGCGGAACAGGAAGCACGTATTCGTGGGTGTCATCAGATGTGGCTGGATACTTAAGCGTTTCAGGCCCGCCCCTTCTACGAGCGATTGGGGTTCAGCGTGTTCGGGCAACTCGATGGCCCTCCACCAATGTTTCCCCGGTACTTCATGCTGAAGCGGCTTGAGCCCGCTTGAGCGGTGCATTGGATCGGCGAAAGTCCGCGCCTTCTCTCAAAACCAATAGTCGCCAACACACCGTCCATCCAAAGGTAGATCTTCGAAACTCTTCAGGCCTTCGTAGCGTTGAATGGGAATGTCTGCAACCGCTTCCGGTTCAGCAAGGCGAAGGTTCACGGCGATGCGCAGGCGTCCGCCAGCTTCCAGGTGCTGCGATCTCCAGAAGGCGACACAGCCACAGGTAGGGCAAAAATGAAACTCGATCATCTGGCCGCGAATGTAGGCGCGAGTCGGCCCGGATACATGGATACCTTCGTTTTCAAAATCGTAGGCCCATAACGCGCCATAACGACGACAGATCGTGCAGTTGCAGGCGGTGGCGGAATCCGCGGCTTTTCCGTCAAAGCGCCAGCGGACCAGACCACAGTGACAGGATCCTTCGATCATCTCAGCCTCCACGATCTTTGAACCAGACCCGGACGGTTTACCCAGCGTAGAGAACACGGGTATGGATGGGAACTTGCTCACCGAACTTTCCAGTTCAAGAGCAATGACCTGCCGACTCAATCCGCTTGAGTACTGAACTGAGATTCCAGCAGAATCGTCCGATTCACGCTCATCGAGAAAATTCTGTGCGATCACGAACCCCATCAGCATTGGCGTTAGCGGTGTGGGTGGCGCTGCTGACCCTGAACCATCAGGTCCTGGCTGCGAATGACACGAGCCAGGCAGAGACAGCAGCGGACCAGTGGCTGGCACTGATCGACTCAGGCAAATACGGCGAGAGCTGGGATCAGGCAGCGACATTGTTCTAGCCCGGAATATTCATGAAGGTTCGTCGCGAGGGTGACGAGATGCGCGAAAAGACAGGGTGGCGCGGACTGTAAGGCGCGCAGGCGTACTGAACAGTACGTCGAGCACCTGGAAGGAGCACGCCCTGTGTTTTCACGTATATCGGCAGCCGCAGCAGAATGTTCATGAATATTCCGGGCTAGGCAGCACTGCCCCGCGAGCGATGGGTTAGCGCGATGCAGTCCATGCGCACGCAGTTAGGCGTTACCAACGCCCGCTCAAGAACGACTTCAACCTACACGAGAACGCTTCCCGGAGCCCCTGCAGGCGAATACGTGGTCATTCAGTTTCAGTCTGATTTCGCCAACAAGAACGGCGCTATCGAAACTGTCACGCCGATGAAGGATGAGAATGGTGTCTGGAAAATATCCGGGTACTTCATCCGATAGCCACAGCCGAACAGGCAGAACTCTCGCGCCGACACTCAGTCCAGACGAACGATTGTTGTACTATCACCGGAAAGACACTGACGGCAGGCATCATATCCGCTCGGTGCACCGATGAGACGACGGAAACCCGCGCAGAATTAATTCTCCCATTCACACTACCGAGGAACTGAGATGGCGACATACTTGTTCGTTTATCACGGAGGTCACGCACCTTCGACCATGGAAGAGGGCCAGCAAGCGATGGCCGCGTGGGGCAACTGGTTTGCATCAATGGGTGATGATGTGGTCGACGGAGGCAACCCGGTGGGAGCATCAACCACAATTCATCACGATGGCAGCGTGGCCAGCAACGGCGGTGCGAATCCGACGACGGGATACAGCGTGGTGAAAGGCCGCGATCTCAATGATGCAATCGCCAAGGCCAAGGGGTGCCCGATTCTATTGATGGGCGGCTCCGTCGAAGTGGCGGAAACTTTTGAGCCCTGAATACAAAAAGAATCAGTACTTGAAGCGTCGCCCTAGCCCTCACGGTGAAAGACTCATGAGCGGATCTGCATCGACCAAACACACTGAGTCATGGTTGCAAAAATTTTTTCGCAAGCGGCGCGAGCAAAAACTGTTTGCGTCTTCGTCGACAGACCAGATCTTTGAGTGGATCTACCGGAGCAACAAGTGGGGCGACGCTGAGTCGGTGTCGGGTAGCGGCTCAAATCTAGCTCAGACCGCTCAACTGCGCGCGGAACTGCCTGCGCTGCTCAAGCGATATGGTGTACGCAGTTTGCTGGATGCTCCGTGTGGCGACTTTCACTGGATGGCGCAGACACCACTTGAGATTGATCGGTACATCGGCGCGGATATCGTGGCTGACTTGGTTGCTCGAGTGGCGGACCAGCATACCGGCGATGCGCGACAGTTCATCTGCATGGATCTGATCGCCGATACACTACCCAGCGCCGACGCCCTGCTGTGTCGCGATTGTCTGGTTCATCTCGACTATGAGCGAATCGCGGCCGTGATCAGAAACATCAAGCGCAGCGGGATTCCGTTGCTGCTCACCACGTCTCACCGCAGACAGCATGAAAATGAAGACAAGCTCACCGGTCAACACAGATTTCTGAATCTTCAGAAACCGCCGTTCAACTGGCCGGAACCGATCGATGCGATCGAGGAAGACATCCCCTCGCCTAAACGGGATTCAGGGAAGATCCTTGGGTTGTGGCGAGTTGCCGATATTCGCGCTCCCCTCTTGCCTTAACCTGGCATCAGTTCACATGCTGTCCAGTTCGAGGTTCTTCGCACTCACCTGCTCATTCATTGTCCAGAAGTCGTAGATGATCCCGATGCCCAACAACCCGACCGTCAGCA
>CAMDVY010000482.1 GCA_945878745.1 Klebsiella pneumoniae
GTCAGCTGCTCTACCAACTGAGCTAAGGCGGAATGGGGGTCTGTCCGGGAAGCCCGGACTTCAAGGCCGGATAGTTTACGGGCGGAAATTCGCAATGCAAGGACCCAAAGCGCTCATGGCAGAATCTGAGCCCAACACCCATCAAACCGTCGCACTACATCGAGATCGTAGTAGACGCTGCCGTTAAACCACTGTAGGCCGGCCGGTAGAGTTCAACCTGGGCATCATTCCCCGCGAATGAACCAGTGAATATAACGCCCACCGCGCCGGTCTGCGCATTACCAGTGCCTGTTACAAATGCGGCGCCGCCTCCTGGTGCGGGCGCATCTCCTGGATTGATCTCGCTTAACCACTCATTGGCGGTTGCAGGGAAGAAGACCGTGCCACCTGAGGCTCGCGCAGCCCGAGCATTGGCGAACAGGCTCTTCACGAGACGATCCGAGTTCCCGTAGTGAAGGAGCATCTTGGCAGCCCGCGCAGTGGCCACATTTCCCTGGTACGCCCCCATGGCCACCGAGGCGAGCAAGCCAATGATTGCCACCACCACGAGAAGCTCCAGCAGTGTGAAGCCTTTTGTTTTCGGAGCCTGATCGAACACTCTATATGCATCGAATCCAGCAGGTAATCGAGCTTAGTTCCAATTTGGACTTCCAGAATGCGTACCCTTTCACAAACTTCACAAGCCCGTCAGGCAGGGGAGTGCTGACTGGTGCTCAATCATTCAATTTTTTGACGGGGTTCATTCCGCGCGAGACGGCATTTCCGTCACTTCCTGACAAACGTTCGCACCAGATCGAGGTCACCGCCATCCGCACGTACCGAAAGCCTGACCTGCAAAGTTGACGGATTCAGCAGCTCATGGGTCTCGATGCCTCGAATGTCATCGGAGTCAGAGTAGATGATGAACTGGCCCTGGGCGTTCCAGCCTGCAGACACCGTCCACAGACCCCGCTCCTTCTCTCCGAAGCTGACATCACGATAGCTGCCTGGCTCATAGTGAATACCCATCGATTCCCGGCTCTGATCGATCTCCATGCGCTCAGCGAGCAGCACCGGGAAATCCTGGCCGATGAACGCAAACACGGTTCCATCGCCTATCTGGCGAAACAGGTCTCTGTCACGCGAGCCACGAATCAGCTCCTGGTCCATCTGGTCGACGAGACGGGTGGCACTCGGTGGTGCATCCGATTGCGAAGCGTCGAGCGTCCATGTGCCTGTCAGATTGAATCCGGCGTGCACTTCCGGTGACAACCGCGGTGCCGAACACCCCGTCGCTAAAATGAATCCGAGCCACATGCCGAGCCACAAAGCCCTGTGTCGATTCATATGCCAAGGTCCAGTAGGTTGTAGTCACTTAACTCGGCCATCGTTTCATCCGTATACGCAATGCCCGACTGTCTGGTCGCGTAAGGGGCATAGGGGTGTTGAACTTCCAAAGGATTGTGCACCGATCTTGCAGCAATCCCCAACGCGATGACCCGGGCTCTGCGATCAATCCGCGCTTCATCATAAGTCACTGGCACGTTATGGATGCCACCGCCGGTCGCACCCAACACCGACCGCCGACGATGAAAACCAAAGTTGAAGGTAACGCGCAGATTCGGGCTGGTATTGGCGAATGATCCATGCACCGCCTGTCGATTGCAGATCGCCACATCACCGGGTGCGCAGACCATGGGTACTGCGGTGCCAAGCCGATCCGATCCGCTCTCTTCGACCAGCGCCTTGATATCAACCCTGCCTGATTTGTGACTACCGGGAACGACCCAGACTCCGTTGGCAGGAGTGCAGCCATAAAGCTGAGCCATGAAGTTGAATCCGTGGGTTCCTTCATCGAGGGTCGGACTATCCCAATGCGTGGTGCCATCCTGGTGCCAGGCTACCGAGCCACCAAGGCCTGCGTGCTTGATCCAGATCGCTTCGTTGAAGGGCACAAAATCGTCGCCATTGACGGCTGCCGCGACGGCCAGCAGTCCAGGGTGTGCATAAAGTCGAAGGAAGGCGGGCGAAAACTGCAGCGCACCGAGCACCAGTTGCACGATGTGTTCAGGTGCCGACTCCGGTGCTGCGGGTTCGATCATCCTGGCCGGGTGGCGCCCATTGGCCTTCGAAGTACCTCCCAACGGATCACTCAGGGGGCGAACCCATTGCACCGTCGGCGCCTGACAGCCCACGCCGATGGCCGTGCGGCCCTCCGTGTCGAGCGTAGACTTCATCGACACGGGCAATCGATCAAGCACATCGAGGAAGTCTGCCTCAAGCTCACCAAGTTCTTCTTTGCCGATCACACCGGTAAACACATAGAACCCGCAGCGTGAATACGCCTGCGTAATATCCGGATGCAGCTGGCCGTCAGAGTCGAACCGTATCGGCCCACGATTGCCGAGCTTCGCGGCTTTTTCCGCGCCGAGGGCGAGGTAATGCTGCATCGACGCTTCGTGTTTACCGTAGGTGACCGGGACATAGTCTGCTGTACGTGCATTCATGCAAATCTCCTTGGATGTGCCTCTCGAGTGCCTGTTACCTTGGATCTCGAATGGTGCAAGTGCCTTGCGCCATGGCACAGAGCCGACCTTCGTTGTGAACGTTGATGCGAATCACGGCCATGGATTTGGTCATGTGAAGGATCTCCGCTTCACCCGTCACTTCACCCTTGCTCACCGGCGCAGTCAGGTTGATCTTGAATTCAGTCGTGGCAGCCCACTGACCTTTTTGCATGGCAGGATAACAAACGCAGCCCAGCAGATGATCACAGAACGCGCTGAGCACACCACCATGCATATTGCCAAAGCCGGTCAGCAGATCGGGACGAACCTGAAATCGTCCGGTCATTCGACCTGGCGATGCGCCAGTGAGCTCGAACCCCAGGAAGTCAACGATTCCACCTGCGCCTTTCGATGGTTTCATGAACCGGTTGGCGACGTCCTCATTGAATGCTATCTCTGGCATCTCGCCCTCCTAGGATTTAAAAGTGTCGATGATCGCATCGAGATTTTCCTGCACACGATTCGGCTTCATGCCGATACTCGGACTGTAGAGAATCACATGGTCACTGTAGCGGGACCACTGCTGGACCTGTTGGCGAACTTCATCCGGCGTACCGGCGATGGCGATAGCATCCACCATTTCATCGGGGACAGCAGCAGCCATCGCCGTGAAGTCACTACGCTTGAACGCCTCGGCGATGGTTTCGCCAATACCTCGCCATCCATGCACATCAAGAATCGAGTGATAAAGCCGAGTGGTGTAGTAAAACGCGATCTGCCGTCTCACCTCATCCCGCGCCT
>CAMDVY010000483.1 GCA_945878745.1 Klebsiella pneumoniae
TCCAGGGTTTGG
Source organism: Klebsiella pneumoniae (assembly GCA_945878745.1). Classification (GTDB taxonomy): domain Bacteria; phylum Pseudomonadota; class Gammaproteobacteria; order Pseudomonadales; family Azotimanducaceae; genus SYFY01. Next base: position 13 of record CAMDVY010000483.1, read on the forward strand.
CTAGCTTCAAGAGAACCCGGGTGGGAAGGTTGTACCCACCTTCGATGAGGATTGGATTCTCATCCAACCCCACCCCGGCATGATGATACCCGGAATGACCGGCATGTTTGGACATGCGCAGACTGATGATGTTCACCCTGGGGGATGGCTTTGGCACGCTGCAAGACTCTGTTGGGGACAAATCGCTACATAGTGTAGCCACGGACTTTCAGAAAACCTGTGTCCCGGTCCGAGGTAATGCCGAATACTTCTGCACAAATTTGTCTCAAGCGCAGCCTTCCGGACGTGGCTGAGCAGCCTCATAACCCCATTTGAGGCTGCAACAGGACAAGGAACGGTCGATGAAGTCAAGAATTGGAGCGGGAAACGAGACTCGAACTCGCGACCCCGACCTTGGCAAGGTCGTGCTCTACCAACTGAGCTATTCCCGCTTGGAAGACTTCTCGAAAGGACGAGCATTCTAACCAACGAATCGCATTTGGCAAACCTGATTACCGGAGTTGTGTAGAGAGCAAATAGATTGTCCGGGTTTGAAGCACGTGATTTGTCCGGTTTCATTGGCACCCAGGAGGTGCCGAATGAAACGGACAAAGTTGCTACAGGAGATTCGGAAGATGAGGTTCGAGGATGCGTACGAGGCATGGTGTGATCGGCGGTTGACGCAAGAGGAAGCGGCCCGACTGCTTGGGGTGTGTGAGCGCACGTTTCGACGGTACATCGATCGGTATGACGACCACGGTATGGAAGGGTTGATCGACAAGCGGCTCGAACAGGTTTCGCCCCGTCGGGCACCGGTCGATGAAGTCATGGCGTTGGTGGATCGCTATCGGACGCGACATGGCGACTGGAACGTCAAGCACTTCTACGCGTGGTACCGACGCGACGGCGGCGCACGTAGCTACTCGTGGGTGAAGAACAGCTTGCAGCAATCCGGCGCGGTCCGGAAGGCGAAGGCCTGGTGGCCGCATCGCAAGCGGCGTGAACCGGCGCCGTGGCCGGGCATGATGCTGCATCAGGATGGCAGTACGCATGAGTGGGTGCCGGGCCACTGGTGGGACCTGATCGTGACGATGGATGACGCGACCAACGAGCATTACGCGATAGACTTTGTGGATCAGGAAGGCACTGTATCGAGCATGCAAGGTGTGGCGACCGTGATCCGGATGCGGGGGCTGTTTTGCAGTCTTTATACGGACCGCGGCAGCCATTACTGCACCACCCCTGAGGCGGGCGGCAAGGTGGACAAGACCCATCTGACACAATTTGGCTGGGCGATGCAGCAACTGGGCATCGAGATGATTGCCGCGTATTCGCCCGAAGCCCGCGGCCGCAGAGTAACCGCCCAATCCAGCACCGTCCTTCAAATCCGGCGCACCATGAGTAGTGTATGTCGTCCTGTTAACAACGAGGACGAGCGTAATGGCCGGAGCGAGTTTGATTGAAACGGGTCCGCGCAAGCGGTCGGAATCTGAGTGGGGCGCGTTGGTCCGTGCGTATGCCGAGCGCAAAGGCACCGCGCCAGAGTTCTGCCGGGAACATGGCGTCGCAGTCAGCACCCTCGACTGGTGGCGTCGGCGTCTGGAAAAGACTTCTGCTACGAGTGGTGTTCGAAACTAAGCCCGCCCTGTCGCCGCCGTTCAACCCATGTCCTTCATCGAACTACCCGCAACCTCCAGTGCTGTGCGCACGCCGTGGGATATCGAACTGGAGCTCGGCGAAGGCATGGTCCTGCGACTGCGGCGTGGATCGTGCTGAGGGTCGAGCCCGGTCGACGCATCTGGTTGTGTACGACGGCAACGGATATGCGCAAGAGCTCAATCGCATCAGCGTGCATCCAGACAAGGACATCCTTGAGCTCACACCACGCCTATGGAAAGAGAAGTTCGGACATGACCCGTTCCGCTCCGTCGTCGATATCGTGTCGGCGTAAACAGCCTTAACACGTCGCTGGAATGGGCGCTTACAGTCTGCGAGGGCTCGCGAAGGTTCAAGCGGAGTGAAAGCTCGTCTGCATGGCGCTGAATCTGCGACGGATGGCGTACCTTTGAGTAGGAATAATGAGATAAATCCCGGCAAAAAGAGCAATTTGAGGTTGCACAGCACTGCGTCCACGACCAGGAACGAATCTCATTCGATCTGAAACAGGATCTCTGAACAATGCATGATGATTAACGGCGCGAGCTTGGAATTCATGACTTCACTGAAACTCTGCCGCGCGGACTCCTAGGTCTGACGTTCAACACCGGAACTGGGTTGGGCCAGGCATGGCAGGGGAGTGTCCTGATCGCTGAACACGGCAGCTGGAATCGATCAGAAATGGTGGGTTACCGGGTTTCAGCGCTGGTCCCCGATGCGACTGGCAGCATGACGCTCAAGGCATTCATGACGGGCTTCATCCAGGATGGGAAAGTCGTTGGGCGTCCCAACGACGTACTGATCACAAATCGAGGTGAACTTCTGGTTTCGGATGATGTGTCCAATGCGGTCTATCGAGTGCGCGCGGATTGAGGCGGACTGGAAAAACCATCTACCTTCATCGGATTCCTTTATCAGATTATCTGGGAAGCCCTGCCGAGTACTCAAGCTGGGTGGCTACGAACTTTTTCGTCGGCCGTCCGTATCGTTCGCCGATTTGTTGTAGCGATGTGTCCAACGCTCTGGCTGGGAAACTGGCTGCGAGTGCGGGCAGTGATGCATCACTGGCCTCGTATTCCTGCTTCTTGTCCGGGACGACTCGTATGCCCCCTTGTGTCGTCACAACTTCTTCATCAGCTGCAATCAGCACCTTTGATTGATAGGTGCGCGACCAGGCGTCGGCTGTCAGTCCCAGAGCAATCTCATCGACGCCAGGTTCGATGTCAATCCGCAGCGTTTCGTGACGCCAAAACGCGAGTGTATTCAAGGCGGCGGTGATCAGGAAATCCGATCTCGCCGTGAACTCATCGCTCTGATGCTGATCATCCCAGTTGTCCACCCCGAGCTCTAAAGCAACCTTGGCGGCTTGTTGGTAGCCCGCGATGGCTTCGATCAGCGTCAGAGACACGGGAATGGACGCGGACACTCCTGTTGACGACGCCACACCGCGATCAACCACATACCGCCGGTTCGGAACGTAGATCATTGTCGGATTTTCCTCACGCACCGTCGCGAGGTCATACCAATGCGACGTCGCGCGGCGCTCGACGAGGAGTCCAGCCTGACCCAGGACTCTGGCGCCGGTGCAGATTCCAACGATGATCGCGCCTTTGGCTGCCTGAGCGCTGATCCATCGCG
>CAMDVY010000484.1 GCA_945878745.1 Klebsiella pneumoniae
CTGGAGGCTTGCGGCATAATCAGCCCAGCGCTGAATGTTGCTGAAATCGTTGCCCTTCAGGCTGCGTCCGCCGTCGGAAACCACGCTGATATCTATTTTCGCATCGTGGTGTGACGCCATGAACGCTTCAATGGTCATGGGACAATTGCCTCGCCAGAAAGGCTCGGCTGCCTGTTCGGGCGTGATGAGATGCGCGTGCCAGTCAATAATCACCGGTGAGGACCTCGCAAATGGAATATGGAAGTTTTTTCCGACAAGCAGGCGGTTCACATGCTTTTCACATTGCTGATCGTGGAAAGAACCTGAGGAGTATGGCCGTAAAACGCGTTTTCTGCATTGGCAGTGGCGACCTCCGTACTGGCCTTGATTGGAATATTCACCTCCCCGCCGATGCTTATGACCGGCGTGTGAGGATGGCAAACTGTGTATGAACCCGGGCACAATGTCGCGACAAACACGCTAAATTCTTTGAGGAGGGGCAATGGCAAAGGCACTGTTATATTCCGGAGTCGCCGGACGACTCATCGTCGGCTTTGCGGTCATGACTGCAGCACTCTGGGTATCTGCGCAGTCGTACCCTGTCAAACCGGTGCAGGTTATCAGCGCCGCGTCGCTGGGCAGCACCGGCGACGTGGCGATGCGCCTCATTGCGCCGCGAATGGGGGCGTCCCTGGGCCAGCAGGTGTTGGTGGACACTCGCAGCGCCGCGGGTGGCTCGCTCGCTGCGCTACCGGTGATGCGCGCGCCGCCGGATGGCTATACGTTGCTCTACGCCACGCCCAACATCCTGGTTCAGGGAAAATTTGTCAACAAGAACCAGCAGTTTGATGTGTTGAAAGACTTTTCGCTGATCGGCCTCACCATCGGATTTCCCCTTTTTATGGTGGCTAATGGGGATCTGCCGATCAATACGGTGCCTGAATTAATCGACTACGCACGCAAGAATCCGGGCAAGCTGGCCTATGGCAGCACTGGACATTCTTCGGTGCCTCATCTGCTCATGGAATCGTTCAAGATCGTTACCGGTACAGACATTCTGCATGTTCCCTATACCGCTTCTAGTGCCGCGACGACGGTGTTCAGTGACCTGTTGTCCGGACGAATTCAGCTATATGCCGCGTCTTTCACACCGATTAAACCTCAATTGGGGGGAGGGAAGATTAAGGTGTTGGCACTGATGGATGATTTTCGCTACAAGAGTCTCCCGCAAGTTCCCGCTGTTGTCGAGTTGGTGCCAAATTACCGGGGAGTACCTGCGATCTTCGGCCTGCTGGGCCCCAACGGGTTGGCGCGGCCGCTGATTGATCGCTTGAATTCGGAAGCGCGTAAAGCACTGCATGCACCCGATGTTTCGGCCAAGTTGGATGATCTCGGCATGTACATCATCGGCAGCACGCCGGAAGGCATGCGGGACAAGCTCAAACGGGAAATCGAGAGTGCCGAAAAGCTGTTCAGTGCCCTTGGGGTGAAACCCGAGTAGTGAAGGTGGTAAAAATGGGCGGGCAGAGTGGACCAAGCGCTTCCAAGTTTGGTGGTGAGTCGAGGCGAACGATTGCCCAATCCCTCATTACACCTATTTCAGCTTGAGCAGTTTTCGTGCATTGCCACTCAACACCTTGTGCAGATCCTCTGCACAAAAAGGGATGGTCTGTATCCAATCGACGCCGGTCCTGTTTGCGATGAACGGATAGTCGACCGAAAACAGTATCCGATCCACGCCCATCGTCTGTACGCAGCACGTCAGAGCCGGGTTGAAAAAATTCGCACTGGTGGTAATCCAGAAGTGCCTCGTAAAACTTTCGAGGAAGGAAAATGAGGAGGCTTTTTTCCCCCGAGCCAGCAGACTGTGGTCGATTCGCCACAGCATGAAGGGAATGCCTTCGCCCATGTGGCCCAGGATAATTCTGGTTCCCGGGTGTTTGTCGAGCACACCCGATAGGACCAGGCGGATCGCCTGCGTCGCACACTCAACGCCAAAGCCCCATCCTGCAGTGGCGAATCCGGGAAAGTCGTCTATGTAATCCTTGTAGTAGGCGTCGACGACTTCCTTTTTAGGAGCGGACGGATGAATATATAACGGAACGTCGAGTTTCTCGGCACGCTCGAATATCGGCCAGAACCGCTTGTCATCCAGGAAGACGCCATTGGTGGGACCGTGCACCATCGCGCCGACAAATCCAAGTTTGGTGACGCAACGTTCGAGCTCATCGGCAGCGGCTTGGGGGTCGGGAGTGGGGAGTTGCCCGAAAGCGGCGAAGCGCATCGGATGGGCCTTGACGATCTCGGCCAGACGATCGTTGGCGCCTCTTGCCACCCTCACCATGGTCTGCGGATCACCGCGCTGTGTCGATGGCGAACCGTGCGAAAGCACCTGCATGTCAATGCCGGCTTCATCCATTTCCTTGATTCGCAGTGTCGAATGATCGAACAGCCGCTCCAGCACGCGTGGCGCAAAGCCCACGCCATCGCCTGTGCCAAAATGCGAAGAGGTTTCCCGGTCCCAGTAGTGTTCTTCTATGGTGATGATTTCCGGCTTGATGGCCATATCCAGTCCTCGCTTTCGAACGATTGTCACTTGGAGTGGGCGGTGCGCGACGCCTCGCGGCAACGCCAAAGCTGACACCAGATCTTAGCATCGAGTTGTTTTGGCGACGCAATGGGTCGGAGTTTGCATCGCCTTGCCGCGATGACGTCCCAGCATGCGCGGTCGAGAATCCAGCGGGCGGCGGGCGGCGTTGACCGGACACGGCAGGTCTCATATCATGACCGTGTCGCAAGGGGAGATTCGAATATGAATAAGTGGGTTTTCGTTGCAGCGTTTGCCGCATCTACGATCGCATCGATTCAGGTTTCGCATGCCGCGGATCCCTGGCCAGCGAAGCCGATTCGGATCGTATTGCCCATCCAGGCTGGAGGCGGAGCACCAGAGCGGGTTGTTCGCGTGTTGGCAGATAAACTGGGCGCGAAATGGGGTGTTCCCATAACTCTTGAATTCAAGCCCAGTGCGGGCCTGATACTGGGTACCGAGCAGGTGGCGCGCGCGGCCCCGGACGGATACACCTTGCTCTCGACGCTCACCGCGCATGTGCAGACCCCTTATCTTTTCAAAAACCTCCCGTTCGACACTCTTCGTGACTTCGTCCCGATCAGTCAGACGGTGTCGGTGGACATGGTTTATGTGGTGAAATCGGACGCACCCTACCGCACGATGAAGGATTTTCTTGCGGCCGCCAAGAATGCCAATCCCCCATTAAGTTACGGTTCGACAGGCCAGGGATCGTCG
>CAMDVY010000485.1 GCA_945878745.1 Klebsiella pneumoniae
GAGTAGAGGTGTTTTTCCCTGGGCGATATGACGATGTACGTTTTCCACCACCACAATGGCATCGTCGACCACCAGACCAATGGCGAGAAGCATGGCCAGCAACGTCAGCAAATTGATGGAAAACCCCATCAGCAGCATGAGAAAGCTCGCACCGATCAGTGACAGGGGAACCGACAAGGCAGGGACGATGGCAGCATGCCAGGAACCCAGCGAGACCAGCACGATGAGCAGAACGATCAACACCGCTTCTGCCAGCGTCAATAGCACCTCGGCGATGGAATCCTCGATGTACTGACTGCCGTCGTGTACCTTGTTGAGGGTCAAGCCTTCGGGCAGCTGACTGGATATCTCATCGACCAGGGTGCGGACCTCGGCGGAAACCTCCAGCGGATTGGCTCCTGGCGCCGCTTCCAGCGCCACCATGATGGCGGGTTTGCCGTTGAACCAGCTGGTCATCTCGTAGTTCGCCGCATCGAGCGCAATGCTCGCGATGTCTTCAAGACGCACCAGCGTCGGACCGTCGGTTCGAACGATCAGATCTTCGAACGCCTTGACGTCGGCAATGGAGGTCGTGACGCTCAGCTGGATGCCCACCAGGTCATCCTTCGTTTGTCCGACACCAGCGAGAAAGTTGTTGCGCAACAACGCTGCCCGCACATCTGCGGCGGTGACGCCCAGGGCAACCATCCGCTCCGGATTCAGCCACACCCGCATGGCAAAATTCTGATTGCCATTGATGGAGGCTTTGGCCACACCGTCCACCGCCTGCAACCGGGGCAGCACCCCACGCACCAGGTAGTCGGTGATCTGACTGGGATTCATCTCCTCGCTGACAAAGGCGAGATACATCAGCGCAAAGCTCGAGCTGGTCCGCAGGTCGATGACCGGATCCGTGGCTTCGCGCGGCAGCTGGTTACGTTGACTGGCCACCTTGGCCTGAATCTCGGCAATCGCGGCGTTGGGATCGTGGTTCAGCACCATGGTCGCTTCGATGACTGACACACCGTGCCTCGAGGTCGCGGTCAGGTAGTCGATGCCCTCGGCCTCGGAGATGACGCGTTGCAAGGGCGTTGAAATGAAGCTCTGGACCAGCGATGCATCTGCCCCGGGATAGGCTGTGGTGACCATGACCACCGCACGATCGGCACGTGGGTATTCCCTCAGCTCGAGTATTCCCAGGGAGCGGGCGCCAACCAGCAGAATGAGCAGCGAAAGAACCGTCGCCAGTACCGGTCGGTTGACAAAAGTGTCGGTGAAACTCAACCGCGCACCACGCCTTCAGGCAGCTCGACTGAATTGTCGATGACCACCGGCTGGCCGGACCGCAGTTTCAGCTGGCCAGCGTTTACCACCATGTCGCCCGACGAGAGACCGGACAAGACTTCAACCTTGCCCTCTCGTACGCGACCTGTGGTGACATGTCGACGTTCGGCCGTCAGCCCGTCATCTTCGCCGAGAATGATGAACACCGCGTCCCCATAGGGATAAAAACTGATGGCCGTGCGCGGCAGGGTCAACACTGACTCGGTGGCTCCGGATAGAACCGTCACTTTGGCAAACATGCCAGGTCTCAGCAGCGTCTTCTCGTTGGGAACCGTCGCCCGCACCTGCACGTTGCGGGTTTTGTCATCGACCCTTGGGCTGATGGCGCTGATGGTGCCGGTGAATTCACGATCCGGGTACGCGGCAGTGGACAGCGTCACCGTCTGACCCTGCAGAACCTGCTGCAGGTATCGTTCGGGCACATTGAAGTCCACGTACAGCAGATCGAGCCGTTGCAGACTGACGATGGGAGTTCCCGGCGCGAGATATTCCCCCACATCAACCAACCGAATGCCGAGCACCCCGCCAAAAGGCGCTCGTATGGTCTTGCGGTTGATGGTCGCGCGCTGGGCATCGACTTGAGCGTCGAGGCTATCGAGCTGGCTCCGCGAACGATCAAGCTGGGCCTGAGACAACGCCGTTCGCAGCGCCAGCCCTGTGGCTCGTTCGTAATCCAGGCGGGCCAGTTTCAGCTGGGCCTCCAGTGCGCGCAGGTCGGCCATCTCTGTGGTCGCGTCGAGCTGCACCAGGAGAGCGCCCTGTTTAGTGCTTGCTCCGGAATCGAATCCTATCGAGTCGATGATTCCGGCAACCTCGGAACTGACCTCTACCCCTTGAATCGCGCTCAGGGTGCCCACGGCAGGCACGCTCGACTGCCAACTTTCTGCACTGACCACGGTCGACGATACAGTTGCTGCCGGGGGTTTCATCGACGCCAACGCGGCCCTGCTCTCCGCGGCTTTATGGTGTTTCCAGCCGAATATGCCTCCGAAGAAGGCGCCCAGAATGACGATCAGGACCAGCAGACGTTTGAGCATGAATCGGACGGCAAAAGGTACAGACGATTGACGGATAGTACTCACGTAACACACGTTCGACCAACAAGGGATTGTAGAAGAGCGGCTGGCCGCAACCGTTGGCGAACTTGAACGGCCTGCCTATTCTTAATGTAGATGAGAATAATTTGCATTTAGATTGGCATTGAGGAAAACTAACTCCACTTATTGATTCAGGACAAATGTTCATGCGGTTCGCAATTGTCTTCGCCGTCTTGCTCTCTACGGGTACAGCCGTCGCCACGGATTCAAATCAACCCCCGGAAGATCTCGCTGCCCTGTGGAAAATCGTGCAGGCCCAACAGGTCGAGATCTCGGCTTTACGTTCCGAGCTCGAAGCAACCCGTCAGCAGGTGACGGCGACGACAGACAAGGTCGAAATCGCCGAAGAACAAATTGGGGTAACCGCCGACTACCTGGAAGAGGTCAGAACATCCACCACCGCGAGTGCGAGCGCGACCCAGCTGGGTGGCTACGGCGAGATGCACTACAACAATCTGGATGTTCAGGACGATAGCGAATTCAGGTCCGTGGACTATCACCGCTTCGTGCTCTTTGTGAATCATGCTTTCAGCGATCGGTTGCGGTTTTTCTCGGAACTGGAGGTTGAACACGCTTTGACGGCAAATGGTGCTCCCGGCGAGGTTGAACTCGAGCAGGCTTACATAGAGTACGACCTGGACGACAACCACTATCTTCGCGCCGGTCTATTCCTGCTGCCCATCGGCATCCTGAACGAAACCCATGAACCCCCAACCTTCTATGGCGTCGAGCGGAATGACGTCGAGAGCATCATCATTCCTTCCACCTGGTGGGAAGGTGGTGCTGGAGCCGGTGGTCGCTACAGCAACGGCCTGTCCTGGGACCTTGCCGTGCATTCCGGGCTGGAAACACCAACTACCGGT
>CAMDVY010000486.1 GCA_945878745.1 Klebsiella pneumoniae
CCGAAGTCAGACAATGGCTGCATCAGCGCGTTGAATGCCGACGTTGAGGTAGACGGGGCAACCATGTTCTCCTTCAATCTGACTTATATGCTGACGCCATCCATAGGCGTTTAATTGCTGGCTTCCGCGCCATTCAAACATGACATCGATATCGGTGGATCGACGCTGGCTTCGACCAAGCACCTGCCGCCAACACTCAGTGTCGTGTATGCATTCAATCCGCAGTCACGATTTGTCGTGTATGCAGGGCTCGGGGTCAATGGCACGCTGTTTTTCCAGGAAAACACGCGAGGTGCTCTCAATGGTGCGAGGCTGTCCCTGGACAATTCATGGGGTCTGGCGGCGCTTGTCGGCGTTGATGCGGCACTCGGTGAAAAGTCGTTTGTCAACGCGGACGTTCGCTACATGGATATCGACACCCACGCGACCGTGACGGCGCCGGGCTTGCGCATCAAGGAGCGTGTTGACATCGATCCATTTGCCGTCGGCGTAAATCTGGGATACCGCTTCTGACGCGTGCCAGTTGGAGTGGTCTGGGTGAGCTGAGAACGATGTGGCGATGATGCAGCGAGGGATGTACGCCTCAATGGAGGCGGACGGGAGAGGGGAACTGGCCGTCAGCCGAATGTCTGGTGCTGGAACGGACCAGACTCAGGGACGCCGAGCCTGAGTGACATGCAGTGCCCATCGAAGACTATTGCAGATAGTAAGGACTGTACTCCGGGACTTTCAGTGAATAGGTTGTCTGCAGCAGTGTCGTCAGATCAACCAGCTCCTGTACGGACATGACATCGTTGTAGTACGGCATCTTTGAGGTGCCATCGGGGTTCACGGTGTCGTGCCCAGTGCCGCGTGGCAATCGATGCGACGGATTGATGATCGATGTCACCAGATCGCCATAAGTCTTCACGCGACTGACTGGACCACCCAGAACTACTTCGATCACCTCATCTCCACCTTCATCGGGCGGTAACTTCTTGAACACCCCCTGCAGTACATGGCATGACCCGCAGCCCAGATCCACGTAGGCAATCTTGCCTTTTTCGACATCCCCCGGCGGCAGTACAAAACCCTGCGACTGGTTCTCGCAGCCCACCAGTCCCAGTGAGAGTGATAACACGGCACCGGCAGCGAAAGAGCGATGCAACATGATGATTCGTTCCCGAAAATGACTTGATCGGACATGGTGGGCCGTCACGAATGACTTGCCTATGGGTGGTTCCCGAAGTGCAATCGTCTTCGATGTCGATGTTTTCCACGATAGGTAACGCTTCGGCCTGAGCGCAGAGTGCTGTCCATGCTGGCTGTGCTGATGACGGGAGAACGATCAGGTGAAAAAGACCGGAATGGTGTTGATTCTGATTGGCCTGTGCATGGTCTCGATGAGCGCAGCTGCCGGTAAGTCCGTTGATCGCGGCGCCTATCTGACGACGATTCTCGGCTGCGGTGGTTGTCACACTGAAGGTGCCTTGCTTGGACACCCGAACGGTCCCTGGTTGGCGGGTTCGAGTGTGGGTGTTGCCTGGTCCGACTACAACGAAGAGGTGTCACCTGCGGTGGTATTCCCCAGCAATCTGACATCAGATCGCGAGACGGGCCTCGGCAAGTGGTCCCGAGAGGACATCGCGGGTGCGATTCTCACGGGTGTCACCCATCAGCGAGACGTACTCGTTCCCGTGATGCCATGGCGAAACTACAGCTTGCTGGCGGAGCGGGACGCCCAGGATATCGCCGCTTACCTGAAGTCACTGCCGCCGACCGAGAAGCAGATTCCAGCCAATGTACCGGTTGGGGGTACATCGAAGAACGCCTATATCCGGGTGGGTGTATTCATCTTCGATCCGGCGGCTGGTGGCGAAAAAGCCATCGTGCATGAAGGCACAACCCATGAGGATCAGGGTGCTCGCTGATCATGTCGAAAACCTGAACCCATATTGTTACGAATCGGAGAGACGACAATGAAAAAGTACCGTCACATTCTTGCCGCCATTGATCTCACAGAGGAAGCTCCCGAGGTGCTCGAAAGTGCACAGACACTCGCCGGCCTGTACGGCGCCTCGCTGTCCGTTCTGACCGTGATTCGACCCCTGACGTATGCCTACACGGGCATCGAGACCGCGACCATGGGCCAGGCGCTCATGAACTTCGAGGTTGAAGCCGAAGCCTCTGCAATCAAGCGTCTGGAGTCGCTCTGCGCCCCGCTCGGTATACCGGCTGATCGCAGGCACATCGTCTTTGGCATCCCGGCTCCTGAAGTTCGCGAACGCGCCAAGTCGTCAGGTGCAGATCTGATCGTCATGGGATCACATGGCCGTCACGGCCTGGGATTGCTTCTTGGTTCGACGGCCAATGGCGTGTTGCACGGCGCGCCTTGTGACGTTCTGACAGTCCGGATTTAGTCACCAAACGTCTGGTGACGACAGGAGATAGCATGAAGCGAAGTTGCCTGGTGTTGATGGCTGCCATGGTGCTGAGCGCCTGCGCCGCAGCACCGATGAACAAGGGTTCTCATTGTGTGGTCGAACCGGGTTCGATGGCTGGTCTGCAGACATTCACCTGGAGTACGGTGCCAGCCGTCGATCTGATTGATCAGACCGGTTATGTCAGCCCGGTTATCGTCAAGGGGCTGGAAAACGCGGTGATCGCCGAGCTGAAGACCAAGGGCTTCCGGTTTGTCTCCGAGACTCCTGAAGGCGTTCCTGCCGATCTTCGGATTGCGCTGACTTTTCGGACGCGGCGGGAAGTCCTGTCCATGACGACAACGAATTCACCTTGTGACACCACCGACTGTTGGGAGCGAGTGGACATGGGCGCAGCGCAGCGGATGGAGATCCAGACCATCGGTTTTCTTGCCGCAGATGTGTTTTACCGTGGCGAACCGGTCTGGCGTGGCTGGGTTGAGCGGACCTTGTATCCTGAGGATCGGGATCACGCTGAAAAGGTGCTGGGTACCGCAATCCCCGCATTGTTCGAGACCTTTCCACCCTAGCCCGCATTATTCATGAATTGTCTACTGCGGACGCCGATAACAGCGAAAACACTGGGCGTGCTCCTTCCGCGTGCTCGACGTGCCGTCAAGCACGCCTGCGCGCGCGGAAGTCCGCGCCACCCAGTCTTTTCACTACTCTCGGTGCCCTCGCTACGACCCTTCATGAATAATGCGGGCTAGGAAAATGTCAGGGAGGTTCCTGCGGTGATTGGAAAAACCAATCGAGGTTAGTGCTGGTGCGCCCGTAGGTTGCAGTGTCTGTGAACGGCTCTTGTAGGAGCTAACTCGTGAT
>CAMDVY010000487.1 GCA_945878745.1 Klebsiella pneumoniae
TCTACTTCCATACACAGCTGAGTCCGACCGCGCGCACCGGCACCGGTGGGCTCATATCGATGCGAATCGACGGTTCAGATCGAAGAAACCACCTGTTTACCAAGGGTCCGGGAATCTATCTCGCTGAAGAAGAGTTGCCGGCCGAAGATTCACGTCTTTCTCCTGACGGCAGGCATGTCCTGGTTCGACATGCGAACCAGATCTATCTCGTCGAACGATTGGGCACGGCACTGACGGAGGTCAACCACTCAATCACCACACCTAATCTGCCGCAGGTCAAATTGACCGATGCAGGTGCAGATGATGTCGACTGGAGTACGGACGGCAAACAGATCTGGTGGACCGCAGGACATACCCTCTTCCTGCGCAGCCTGGACTCCGTCAAATTCCGCGACGAGGAAGAGCAGGACGCCGCCGGTGTTGAATCAGAAAAGGCAGCGGTCTCACCAGACAAGTCGCCACATGCTATCGCCGAGAGTGATCCAGCCGTCGTGTCTCACCTCATTGAAGTCTATCGCGCAAGGGATATCCCCAACGGTTCCCTGGCGCTGATCAACGCTACCGTTCATTCGATGGTTGAAGGGGCGGCTCCTCTCAACGACGGGGTGGTTCTCGTAAATGGCAATCGAATCACCGATGTCGGCAGCGAGAGCACCACCAAGATCCCCGCCGATGCCCAAATCATCGATCTCGGCGGACGTTTTGTTCTGCCTGGATTCATTGATACTCACGCCCACTTTCAGGTAATGCGGGACGTTCTCGACGACAGCGCCCCCTCTCTGCTTGCAAATCTCGCCTATGGCGTCACGACCGGCATCGATGTGCAGCCAGGAAGCGTCGATATTCTGGCCTACCAGGATCTCATCGACGCGGGAATGATGATCGGACCCCGTACGCTATCTACCGGTCCGGGTGTGTTCAGCAACAACGCCTTCAAGTCCATCGACCAGACCGAAAGTGTCCTCCGGCGATACCGCGACAACTACGGCGTGCGCAATCTGAAAGCCTATCTCAGTGGCAATCGCCAGCAGCGACAATGGCTTGCGCAAGCAGCCGCAACGTTACAACTCATGCCGACCACCGAAGGGGGGCTGGACATGAAGCTGGATCTGACCCACGCGATTGACGGGTTTTCCGGAAACGAGCACAACCTGCCAGTTCTGGAACTGCACAAGGACGTCGTTCAGTTGATGGCATTATCGAAGATTGCCTACACCCCGACACTCATCGTCAGTTACGGCGGACACTGGGGAGAAGGATGGTTCTTCACCAGGCATTCTCCTCTCGACGATTCGAAACTGGCGCGCTTCACCCCCTACGACGAAATCGCTGAAAAATCCTTGCGCAGAACGTGGGCCCACGAAAAGGAATATGTCTTCAAGCAGCTCGCAGCGCAGGCCAACAAGATCGTCAACGCTGGTGGACGAGTTGGTGTCGGCGCACATGGTCAACTGCAGGGACTGGGATACCACTGGGAAATGTGGGCACTGGCCAGCGGCGGGATGTCCACTGAGAACGTGCTGATCTCAGCGACACGTATGGGCGCGCAGATGCTCGGCATAGAAGAGGACCTTGGCACCATCGAACCTGGCAAGCTGGCCGATCTCGTAGTGCTCGATGCCGATCCCTTTCTGGACCTGCAAAACACCGTTGGCATTCACAAGGTGATCAAAAACGGTGAGGTATTTGATGGGACCACGCTTGACCGGGAGTGGCCCTCCAAACGCGCGCTCCCCACACAATGGTGGTGGTTCACGGAGCCCGCGAGTCAGCCAGACCGTGCGGATAAAAAAATTCGCGACTGACCAGTGACCGGGATCGATGTTTCGCGGATCAGTCTTCCTGCGACCCTTCTTTCAAGGCCCCTCCATTTCCATGCATGAAGAGATGCAGCTGCCGATCGTGTCGACTGGTCGCCGATAACGGACCGGGCCGAACCCAGGCATTCCAACGGGATGGGGCAGCCCTTTCCGGCTGGTCACCCATGACAGTCACGCGCTGGATGATGCGCTCGCCCGAAAAATCATTGAGCACAAAGTGTTGCGTGCAGCGATTGTCCCACATGCATATCGTGCCCTCGGACCAGCGGTACCGTACGGTGAAGCGTGGACTCTGAACCCAGCGCGTCAGATAGTTCAGCAGCATGTCACTTTCGGTGGCGTTGAGTTCGACAATACGACGTGTGAAGTGTTCATTCACGTAGAGTGCCTTGCGACCGGTCAAAGGATGCACGCGCACGACCGGATGAATCGCCATCTTGTCGGGTCGATTGTGTGGCAAGGCGTCGTGCAGTGCTGACAGACCTTCGCACAGCTCTCTGAGGGGTTCCGACAATCCCTCGTAAGCCGCATAGAGACTGGCCCACATGGTATCGCCACCCACCGGTGGACAACGGACCATATGCAGGATCGACATCAGCGCGGGCCGATCCTGAAAAGTAATGTCTGTATGCCACTCATCGGCGATACCACCTTTGGTCGCTGCCAGTTCGAATATTTCCGGGTGCTCGAGGAACGCATTTTTCAGATTGGGATGACCTTCCAGCTTGCCGAAATGGCGGCCAAGTGCGACATGTTGATCAACACTCAACGTCTGGTCCGGGAAGAACAGTACGAGATGCTGGAGGAGCAGATTTTCGATGGATTTTGCTTCGATCGCCCCGACCGAGGCGAGATCAATCCCACGGACTTCAGCGCCCAAGGCGCCGGCCAATCGGGTCACGTGCCATGGCGCAGGCAAGGTTGCAGCGTCTTTCATGAGAGTCCACTCCACCGTTGTTGGCTGCAGTATAAGCGACCTTCGGCCCGCAGCAGCGCTGCCACCAAGACCTAGTGTCGTGAGTCGGTCATTCGCATTACTTCAGAGCCCCTGTCGTGGGCCGGTACAAGGCGGATTCCGCTGGCAATATCGGGCCATCTTGCCAAGGAGTCCAACGCAGTGCCGGCCCACGACAGGGGCTCCCGAAGGGCGAGTCCTGCAAGGCGTCTGGCGGCGTTGCGGCTCTTGCCAATGGCTACGGCCATTGGCGGCGAACCGCGCCTTGCCAGACACCTTGCAGAACTCGCTGAAATGACGCGAATTACCGACTCACGACACCAGGTATCTTCGCGCTCGGCGCGTACCCGGCGACAACTTCCGGCTTCGTTTTGCTTTCAGTGATCGCTGTGGTCACGAATTTCGCGGTGACGTTCGTCGGCATGTCGGTTGAGAGCCTGATGGCCTGCGACACGCCCGACGACCAGAAGGGCCGCGCCGGTGGCTGGTTCCAGGCAGGCAACC
>CAMDVY010000488.1 GCA_945878745.1 Klebsiella pneumoniae
CCCTATCAGTTTCCGGAAAAGCTGATTCCGTTGATCATCCTGAATGCACTCGGTGGCAAGTCCATCCCGGTTTACGGCGATGGCCTGCAGGTTCGCGACTGGTTGTATGTGGATGATCATGTGGACGCACTGTGGCGTGTCGCCTGCAATGGCTTGCCCGGCGCGACGTACAACATCGGTGCCTGCGCTGAAAAGACGAACCTGCAAGTCGTGCAAACGGTGATCGATGCGGTTGCCGCAGTGACCGGAACCGATGCTGCTGCCATGCACGCACGCGTTACCCATGTGACTGACCGGCCTGGTCACGATCGCCGCTACGCTATAGATCCTGCACGTATCACGATTGAGCTTGGCTGGAAGCCCAGTCAGGACTTCGATTCCGGTATCGAACACACGGTCCGGTGGTATCTGGCACATCCGCAATGGTGTGAGCAGGCCGGCGAGCGTTACCACGGTGAGCGGCTGGGTCAACGTCACCATGCATAAGGGGCTACTGCTGGCGGGTGGTCTCGGAACACGGCTGTATCCCATGACCCATGTTGTGTCCAAGCAGTTGTTACCGGTTTACGACAAACCGATGATCTACTATCCACTGACAACGCTCATGCTGGCCGGCATGCGCGAGATCGGCATCATCTCGACGCCCCGAGATCTGCCCCGATTCGAAGAGCTGCTTGGCTCGGGTGAGCAATGGGGGCTGTGTTTCCACTACCTGGTTCAATCAAGTCCGCGCGGTCTGGCAGATGCCTTCCTCATTGGCAGCGATTATCTGCAGGGGTCCGGATGCATGCTGGCTCTGGGTGACAACATCTTTTTTGGCAACGATCAATCGCATCTCTGCCGAGAGGCTATTGCGGACTCGGCCAATGCAACCATTTTCGCCTATCCCGTTGCGCGTCCGCAGGACTTCGGGGTGGTGGAGCTGGACCTGGCAGGCAGTATCCTCAGCATTGTCGAAAAGCCTGAGCGACCTGTCTCGCACCTGGCCATCACAGGGCTGTACGTCTACCCGGCAGACGTCGTTGATCACGCGCGCAGCCTGTCGCCGTCCAGTCGGGGTGAGCTTGAAATCACTGATCTCAACCAGCTATATCTCAACGAATCGCGCCTTAATGTTTCCGTTCTACCACGGGGGATGGCGTGGCTGGATACAGGCACCAGCGCCGCGCTGCTGCAGGCCGCACAATTCGTACAGACCCTTGAAGATCGGCAAGGCCTGAAGATCGCAAGTCCTGAAGAGGTCGCCTGGCGCATGGGCTGGATCAACGATGCAGCGCTGGCGGATCCCGCACGAGGGCTGTCAAGCAGCGGGTATGGAGAGTACCTGCTCGGATTGCTGGCGGACTAGCTCATGAAAGTCACGCCAACGATCTTCGAAGGTGTCGTGGTACTGGAGCCGGTGACCTATCACGATGACCGCGGCGTTTTTCTCGAGACCTACCGGGAGAGTGCTGCTGCCGCATGGGGACTGCCGCTGGCATTCGTTCAGCACAACCAGTCTCGTTCTCGACGGGGCGTGCTTCGGGGTCTGCATCTGCAACAGGCCAGACCACAGGGCAAACTGGTTCGCTGTGTACGTGGCACGATCTGGGATGTGGTGGTGGACATACAGCAGGGTTCACCAACCTTCGGACGCTGGTTCGGTGTGGAATTGTCCGACGCTACCCATCGCCAGCTCTATGTACCGCCAGGTTATGCACACGGCTTTCAGGTGCTGTCCGATATTGCTGATGTGGTGTACCTGTGTACGGACTACTACCAACCGGAGGATGAAGGGGGCGTGCGTTGGAATGACCCGCAACTCGACATCACGTGGCCTGACCGGTCTCCGCTGCTTTCCGCAAAAGATCAGGCGTTGCCCCTGTTGTGCGAGTTGACCCGCTAATGTCACGCGTGCTGCTGGTGGGCGCTGAAGGACAACTGGGGCGCCGTCTGCAACGTGAATTGACGCCAGAGCACACACTGGTTCCGTTCGGCCGAAGTGAACTGGATCTTGAGAGGACTGATCGCGTTCATCGCATTCTGGACCAACAGACATACTACATTCTGATCAACACAGCTGCGCACACACAGGTGGACGCAGCGGAGACGAACGCAGAACCGGTATTGCGGGTCAATGCGGTCGCTCCTGGACTGCTCGCGACACACGCCCGGCAACGAGGCGCCCGATTCATTCACTGTTCAACGGATTATGTCTTCGACGGCGCAGCAAAACGGCCTTATGTCGAAGAAGATCCTGCACGGCCGGTCAACATCTATGGCCAGAGCAAGGCCCAGGGCGACGAAGCGGTCATGAAGGCGGGTGGAGACTTCTGGATTCTGCGATTTGGCTGGGTCTACGGCATGACCGGTATAAATTTTCTGCAGACGATGCGCCGATTGTTGAAGGGGCTTTCGCCAGTCAACGTGGTGAACGACCAGTGGGGTACTCCGACCTGGACCGGCACGATTGCACGCACGTTGGCCCACATGTTACGCGTCGGCCATGGAGCCCCATCTGGCACCTACCATGTTGCACCAACCGGGATCAGCACGTGGTGTACCTTCGCAGAGGCAATCCGCCTGCAGATGGTCCAGCAGATGGAAGGGAGTGCTGTCGAAACCGGTGCACAGGCTTTGCAGATGATCAATCCGATCACCACGGCGCAATTCCTGACATCAGCTCGTCGTCCTGCCTATACCGTACTGGATACCTCGCGACTATGCCGCACGTTTGATCTGTCCATGCCGTCATGGCGCACTGAGCTGGCGGCGTGTTTTGCTGAACACGATGTGGCGTGTGATAACCCTGGAGAACGAATACATGAACGATAACGGTCTGACAGTTCGTCCGCGAGAGAGTCGCAAGGAGCGAATCAGACGCTGGCTTCGCAGGCTGCACTTTTTCCTGTTTTTCAAGCGCCGGCCAGCCGAGGGTGAATACTGCAATTCGAAACTGATTGGCGCCATTGAACGCCACGGCACACCGGGTAAACGGCCGTTCCTGGTGATGGTCCGAGCAGCTTCCAGCCATCGCATCTCCGGCATTCACGCTGACCGGAATTTCGACCTGGCTCTGAACCATTATGCTCAGCCAGCGAAAGAACTGGTCTTCGACTATCGTTACGGTGGGGGCTTGTCGAAGTTAACCTTGATTAGACAATAATCTCGCAACAAAACATGGTGCGCAGGGGTGTTCAGAGCTTCGAAACGATTGAGCGCGGATAGAGCAGGGATAACAGCAGAAATCAAACTGTAACGCCATCACCAATGAAGTTGGCAGATTCAATCAATCGTA
>CAMDVY010000489.1 GCA_945878745.1 Klebsiella pneumoniae
AACCAGCGAGCACTGGCAGAACCGCGCCGTTCATGGTCATTGAGACGCTCATGTCATCGAGCGGGATGCCGTTGAAGAGGATCTTCATGTCTTCCACGGAGTCGATGGCGACCCCTGCCATTCCCACGTCACCGGTCACGCGGGGATGATCGGAATCAAAGCCGCGATGAGTTGCCAGATCGAAGGCGACCGACAGACCTTTTTGCCCAGCGGCAAGGTTTTCGCGGTAGAACCGATTCGAGTCTTCTGCGGTCGAAAAGCCTGCGTACTGACGAATCGTCCAGGGTCGATTCGTGTACATCGTGGCGCGAGGCCCGCGAACGAACGGCGCGAGGCCCGGGAAGGTGTTGAGATGCGCTATCCCTTCCAGGTCCGCCACGGTGTAGAGCGGCTTGATCGGAATGCCTTCCGGGCTCTGCCAGGTCAGGCCAGACAATGGCGACTTGCCGAGTTCCTGGGCAGCGAGGGCTTCCCAGGCGGTTTGATCTTTGGTCGGTTCGTTCATGATCAGATGGTGTCCACGATCTTGCGCAAGGCTTCGCAGTTGGCGACGCGCTCAGCGGTGTTGCTGCCGAAAAATCCGACATTCAACGCTGTAACCCCGGATTCCTTGAGAGCGATCACTCGCTCACGTACGTAACTCTCTTCGCCGATCAGTGAATTTCGTGCCAGGTATTCATCCGGAATGGCGGCCTCAGCGGCTTTTTTGTCGCCGGCCAGATAGAGGTCCTGAATGAGTTTGGCTTCGTGCCCATAACCGGATTTGGTGAAAATGTCGTTATAGAAGTTCTTGGATCGAGCGCCCATGCCGCCGACATAGAGGGCGAGTTGCGGACGACTGAGATTACGCAGGTGTTCGAGACCCTTACCGATGGCGACGCCACCACCGGCAAAAATCTCCAGGGGAGCACGGGTTGGATCACGTTTCGACTGTCCTCGTGCCAGCGCACCGCCCCACACCACCTTGGCAGCGTCAGCCGTATAGAAGGCTGGCAACCACGCATCGGCCAGTTCGGCCGTCATCTCCACGCTGTTATCACCAAGCGATGCAACGGCAATGGGAATGTCATATCGAACCGGGTGATTGATCAGCTTTAGGGGCTTGCCAAGTCCGGTACCCAGATTCTGAGGCAGCGGAATCTGGTAGTAACGGCCAAGGTGCTGAACCTTCTCGCGGCGCCAGACCATCCGACAGATTTCGATGATCTCGCGGATCCGGCCAACCGGAGCTCCGTAGGGCACACCATGAAAGCCCTCAATCACCTGCGGACCGGACGCACCCAGCCCAAGCATGCAGCGACCGTCGGAGAGATAGTCGATCCCGGCCGCCGTCATCGCCAGCAGGCTGGGTGTGCGGGAATAGATCGGCAGGATGCCCGAAGCGATGGTCACGCGCTCGGTCATCGAAGCCAGATAGCCCATCGCGCTGGGAGCATCAAAGGAGTACGCCTCGGGAACCCAGACGACGTCGAGGCCGGCTTTTTCCAGCACTTGGACCTCTTTGACGGTCTCCTTGAAGCCGCCGGCGTAACTGAGCAGGGATGAAATTCGCATGGATGGATCCTTCAGATCAGATGGAAAACGCTTGGAAACTGCAAAGGCGGTGAATGTACCCGCGTTGCGGCTGTTTTCGTAGCCGAATTCAGTGAAAGAAGTAGCTGTGCGGGTACCGTTTGCGCAAGATCAGCACAATGAGATCGCCGGGTTGCGTGTGCTTGACTTAGGGAGCTGGTTCGTGAGGTTATTGATCGTTGGTTTAGTGATCGCCATGAGTTCCATGGTCCATGCTGATCAGTCTCAAGTCCGACAGGCTCCCAGGGCTGTCCAGCACCTGTCGGACTATCTGCAAATCGACACGGTCAACCCGCCAGGCAATGAGTCGCGAGGCGTCGCGTTTCTGGCCAAAATTCTCGACGAGGCCGGCATCGCCTATGAAACCGGTGAATCGGCTGCCGGTCGCGGCAATCTCTGGGCTGTACTGAAAGGCGGCGACAAGCCCGGAATCATGTTGTTGAACCATATCGACGTGGTGCCCGCCATGCGCTCCTTCTGGAACACGGAGCCGCTGTCCGGTGAAGTGCGCGACGGTTATATCTATGGCCGTGGTGCGATTGACATGAAAGGCCTGGCGATTGCTCAGCTGGAGGCATTTCTGACCCTGGCCAAGTCGAACAAGCCCCTTAATCGGGATGTCTGGTTCGTGGCCACCGCAGATGAAGAAGCCGGTGGCGCTTTTGGCGCGGGCTGGTTGCTGGAAAACCATGCTGACAAGTTTGCCAATGTCGGTTACGTCCTCAACGAAGGTGGTGCAGGGCGACAGTTTGGCGAGCAGGTCGTCGTGATGGTCGAGATCACGCAAAAAGTCCCGCTGTGGTTGCGCATCACCGCGTTTGGTCGCCCTGGACATGGTTCTGCGCCGCAACCGGAAACGTCTGTTACGCGGCTCGTGCAGGCAGCGCAGAGAATTGCGGATACTAAATTCCCACCTCGCCTGATTCCTGAAGTCGAAGCCATGCTTGAAGCCGTTGCGCCGTTCCAGAAGGATGAGCGCAGCGCGCAATTTGCGAACCCTGCGGTGTCCATCAAGGACCCGGACTTCATGTTGCGCACTCAACTCGAAGACCCAGGTACACACGCACTGTTGCGCAACACCTGCTCGATTACGCGACTGGAAGGTTCGTCAAAGATCAACGTGGTGCCACCACAAGCGAGCGCTGAACTCGATTGCCGTTTGCTTCCGGACCAGGATCCTCAGGCGTTCATTGCCGACCTCACCGCCATTGTCAGTGACGAAAATGTGCAGATCGAAACACTCATGAGTTTTACGCCGGCCATCAGCCAGACCGGCAACGAGGTTTATCGTGCCATCGAGGCCGAAAGTCTGGCGGCGTTTTCCGCACAGGTGATCCCGACAGTGTCGGGTGGATTTACCGACAGCCATTTCTTTAGAGATCGAGGTATGACAGCGTACGGCTACTCGCCCTTCATATTCGTGCCGGAGGAGATGCGAGGTGTGCATGGCAACAACGAGCGTGTGTCGGTGGAAAACGTCGTGCGGGGGTCGGAAGTGCTGACTCGACTGATGAAGAGAATCGTGCAGGACTGATATGGATACCGAGAGACTGAGAAACGAGGAGATGACCGCATGAGCGCAGCCTTGTGGTGGATCGTGTCGGGCTTTGCGGTGATGATTGCAGAGCTCTTCCTCAACAGCTTCGTGGTGGTCTTCTTTGGTGCCGGCGCCATTATTACTGGCATTGCCATATGGGCGGGGCT
>CAMDVY010000490.1 GCA_945878745.1 Klebsiella pneumoniae
CAAAGGTCCGACAAAGGCGCCAACGGTGTCGAGCGACTGCCTCAGTCCGAATGCGGCGCCACGAATCTCTGCCGGCGCGATATCTGCTACCAGTGCGTCTCGTGGAGCGCCCCGGATGCCTTTGCCAACCCGGTCGAGCAAACGCGCCGTCACCACGAAGCCCATCGTGGGCGCCAGGGCGAACAAGGGTTTGGTGAAAGCGCCGAGCGCATAACCGAATAGCGCCAGACCTTTTCGTTTGCCGAGGTAGTCGCTGAGGGCGCCCGAGAACACCTTGACGATGAGCGCCGTCGCTTCGGCCATGCCTTCGATCAGACCGATAGTCAGCGCACTCGCACCCAGAACACCGACCATGAACAGCGGTAACAGGCTGTGGATCATCTCCGATGAGATATCCATCAGCATGCTGACGAAGCCGAGTACCCAGACGCCTGGTGGGATGCCAGCAAGGGATTTGGATAAGTCTGTACTCAATGCGTATGTCGGTGGTGAATGTCCGGGTAATGCGGATGCTTGTGAGTCTCCGCCGTGTGCTGATGAGGGTGCTCATGTGCTGCATGGTCATCCCAACCGTGATCATGTTCGTGCTGGTGGTGCTCGTCATGGTCGTGCAGGTGAGAGTGTTCAATCGGTTCGTGCGTGTGGGTGTGTTCGTGGTGTTCTGTCAGATGCAGCCAGACACCCAACCCCATCAGCGCACTGGCCATCCAGAAGGTCGGACCGGCTGGCTCCGCCAGCAGAACAAGTGCAATGCTCGCGCCGATGAAAGGTGCGATCGCGAAATAAGCACCCGTTCTCGCGGTGCCAAGCCCACGCAGTGCGAGCACAAAGAGAACCAGGCTTGCGCCATAACCGATCAGCCCGACGAACATCGTTATGAATACGGTGCCGGTATCCGGTAGCGCCAAGCCCGCCAGGAGTGCCAATCCGCAGTTTACAAACCCCGCTATCAATCCCTTCGTCGAAGCGATGAATGTGGAATCGGCTCCAGAGACAGAACGAGTCAGGTTGTTATCGATGGCCCAGCACAGGCAGGCGGCGGAGATGGCCAATGGACCTACCCAACCTGAGGCGCTGGCGCTAGCGGATGGCCACGACAGCACCAAGCCGCCAGCGACAATGGACAGCATGCCAAACACCACCCGGCGACCTGCGTTTTCCTTGAAAACGACCCACGCGAGCAAAGCGGTCAACACGGCTTCCAGATTCAACAAGAGGGAGGCAGTTGCGCCACTGGTGTGGGTCAGACCGAACATCAGGGCTACGGGGCCGAGAACACCACCGAAGGCGATGGCGCCAAGCAGCCAGGGCCACTCCCGGCGACTGAGACCTGACCGCTTCCAGCCGCCATCACGAAACAACCTGACGAGAGCCAGGCCGATTCCACTGCCGAGGTAGAGCAGTCCGGCCAGCAGCCAGGGAGAAATCTCGACGACCAACAATTTGGCAAACGGCGTGCTCGCACCGAACAAGGCGGCAGCGGAGAGCGCATACAGAACATCTCGATTCACGGACATTGCCATCCCGTTCGGCCTGATTCGCCTGGGGTTTGCTTCCTGTTGAGAAGCCGAGTCTTCCCCCGAGGCTGAGAAGCTGTTCAACTACTGCGCATTGTCAACCATAACACCCGCGGCGCGGTCGCGATTTA
This sequence comes from Klebsiella pneumoniae, assembly GCA_945878745.1. Classification (GTDB taxonomy): domain Bacteria; phylum Pseudomonadota; class Gammaproteobacteria; order Pseudomonadales; family Azotimanducaceae; genus SYFY01. The sequence continues at coordinate 1,649 of CAMDVY010000490.1, forward strand.
CGATGAAGATCCCGAAGGAACTGCAGGCACTGGTCGACGATGGTGTTGTCGACGAAGTGTTGCGACAGCTCGACAGTGGCAAGGAAGCCACGGTCTTCATCGTCCGCTCTGGCACCGAGATACGTTGCGCCAAGGTCTACAAGAACATGGCGCGGCGCAGTTTCCAGGCGCGTGCCCAGTACCGTGAGGGACGTCAGGTGCGTGGCAGTCGACAAGGTCGAGCCATGGACAAGCGGACCAGCTTCGGTCGTCAGGAAGAAGAGGCAGCCTGGAAGAATACCGAGGTAGACGCCTTGTATCGGCTGCAAGCCGCCGGTGTGCGCGTGCCGCAACCCTACGGTTTCATCGATGGTGTGCTGGTCATGGAACTCGTGACGGATGCCGATGGGCATACCGCCCCACGACTGGGCAGCATCGAATTCACACCTGACGAGGCAAGGCATTGGCATACGTTCATGATCGAGCAGATCAAACGGATGCTGTGTGCAGGCCTGGTCCACGGGGACCTTTCCGAATACAACGTGCTGTTTGGCCGTGATGGCCCGGTGATCATCGATCTGCCCCAGGCCGTTGAAGCGGCGGCCAACAATAACGCCAAGGCGATGTTGTTGCGCGATGTCGCCAACGTCACAGCAACCTTTGCAGCGTTTGCGCCTGAAGTGCGCGAACCTCGTTATGCGGACGAGATGTGGGCGCTGTTTGCTGCAGGAGATCTGGTGCCTGCCACGGTATTGACCGGTGTGTTCGTTGACCCCGATGTCCCCGTGAATCTCGATGAAGTCCTCGAGGTTATTGAAGATGCGAAGGCCGAGAACGAGCGTCGACAACGAGGGCGTGATATCGCCGAGGGTCGTGTGGCCCCGCCAGCAGATGAAGAGCCGGAACTTCAACCGGATGACAAGTAACGACGAGCCGAGAGAAAGCCAGTGTTGACGATCTACCATGTGCCGATGACGCGCTCCGTGCGAGTGGTGTGGTTGTGCAAGGAGTTGCAGTTACCGCACGAAGTGAAAACCATCAGCTTTTCGCCCGAGTATCGAAACAGTGCCGAGTGGCGAAAACTCAATCCGGTCGGCAAAGTCCCTGCCATGACCGATGGGGACTTCACAATGTTCGAGTCCGGCGCCATGGTGCAATACCTGCTCGATCGTTATGGCGACGGCCGCCTGGAACCGAAACGAGCCACGCAGGCGCACGCGCTGTATCAACAATGGAGCTGGTTTGCCGAGGCAACCTTTGCACGCCCCATTGGTGAGCTGGTCAATCATCGTCGGGTGTTTGGTGACGCTGGTCAGATTCCAGCCGTGGTTGAGGAGATGAAAGGACGTGTGCAACTCTGTTTGCAGGCGGTCGATGACGCGCTGCGAGGGCAACACTACCTGGTGGGTGACGAATTTTCAGCGGCTGACATCATGATGGGTTACTCCGTGATGCTGGCGCAGCGATTTGTGCCGCTCGAAACGTGTCCCAATGCCAACGCGTACTGGCAGTTGTTATCGGCTCGACCCGCGTTAGTGGAAACACTGGCCATCAAGGCATAGCCTGCGGCAAGCGTTGCCTGTCCGGTTTCGGGGGATTGCATGCCAGAACCTGTGCTTCGAATTTTCTCTTATCTGCCTAATCC
>CAMDVY010000491.1 GCA_945878745.1 Klebsiella pneumoniae
TCAGGCTATCGCAGCGCGATGTCAGTTCAGTCATCACTGGTCATGTACCCGATCCATGCCTATGGCAACGAGGCGCAGCGCGAGAAGTACCTGCCTAAGCTTGCGACGGGTGAGTGGGTCGGGTGCTTTGGTCTGACTGAACCTGACCACGGATCTGATCCTGGCAGCATGGTGACCCGGGCCGATAAGGTTGATGGCGGCTTCCTGCTCAATGGCGCCAAGATGTGGATTACCAATTCACCGATTGCTGATCTTGCTGTGGTCTGGGCCAAGCTCGAAGGCAAGATCCGCGGTTTTGTGGTGGAACGTGGCTTCAAGGGATTCAGCACACCGAAGATCGTTGGCAAGATGAGTCTGCGGGCGTCGATCACGGGCGAGATCGTGCTCGACAACGTCTTTGTTCCAGACGCCAATCTGCTGCCCAATGCATCGGGCCTTTCAGGTCCTTTTGGTTGCCTCAACCGAGCACGCTATGGCATCGCCTGGGGCGCGATGGGCGCCGCGGAATTCTGTTGGCACGCGGCGCGTACCTACACACTTGATCGCAAGCAGTTTGGTCGACCATTGGCCGCCACGCAGTTGATCCAGAAGAAGCTGGCTGATATGCAGACGGAGATCACGCTGGGACTGAACGCATGCGTGACAGCGGGCCGACTTTTCGATGCCGGCAAACTGGCTGTCGAGAACATCTCGATGATCAAGAGAAACAACTGTGGCAAGGCGCTCGACATCGCTCGCATGGCTCGTGACATGCACGGCGGCAATGGAATCTCTGACGAGTACCACGTGATCCGGCATGTCATGAATCTGGAAACGGTGAATACCTACGAAGGTACACATGACGTTCACGCGCTGATTCTTGGTCGTGCGCAAACCGGTCTCCAGGCTTTTTTCTGATCAGCTAACTCTGTGCGGAGCTTTTGCTGCGGCTCATCGGAAGGTGAGCTGCAAAAAAGTGATATCACTGAGATATCGGAAAATGGAAATGTCGTGGAAGTTCGCGGGATTTCGCCCTTTCTGACTTGTTGATTCAACACCCTGGTCATAGATTTGATCGACACAACAAAACATGTCGAAGGGGTGGGCTCAAATGATCAGGGTAATGCTGGTTGATGATCACCGGCTGATTCGTGCCGCGGTTGCACGAGTGTTGCAGGATGACAAAGGGATCGAAATCGTTGGCGAGGCCGGTAGCGGGGAAGAAGCCGTTGATCTCGCCCGTGAAGTTCTACCGCATGTGGTCGTGATGGACCTCTTCATGCCTGGCATTGGTGGCATGGAAGCGACACGACGCATCCTCCGTTTGGCAGGTGATATCAAGGTGATAGCACTTTCGGCCTGCGCGGATCGGCCGTTTCCCGAACAGATGCTGAAGATTGGTGCGACCGGCTACCTGACCAAGTCATCCACGCCTCAGGATCTCCTGGCATGCGTTCGCAAGGTGTTCTTTGGCCAACGATACGTGAGCAGCGATGTCGCACAAACGCTTGCGTTCAGTGCCTTTGACAAAGCGAGCCTCAATCCGTTTGATACTTTGTCACATCGCGAAATGCAGATCATGATGATGGTGGTCAACTGTCACAAGGTTCAGGAAATTTCCGGCAATCTCCACCTCTCGCCAAAAACGGTCAACAGCTACCGCTACCGGATTTTCGAAAAACTGCACGTCAGCAGTGACGTTGAACTGACCTTGCTGGCGGTTCGGCATGGCGTACTGGATCCGGAGGGATTGCCCATGATGCAGGGTGCTGCCTGAACGCGTCGGTGCAGCGCCTCACGGCGCTCCGGAACGTGCTGGTATATTGTCTGCCATGGATACCAGCCAACGATTCGATCCGGACCCCTACCTGCAGTCACTGTCGCAGCGACCGGGTGTCTATCGCATGCTGGATGCCCAGGAGAAGATTCTCTATGTAGGCAAGGCCCGCAATTTGAAGTCGCGGGTCAGCAGCTACTTTCGGTCCGGCCCGCATACCGGCAAGACCATGGCACTGGTGGAGAAGATCGCCTCCATTGAGGTCACGGTTACCAACTCGGAGACCGAGGCGCTGTTGTTGGAGCAGAGCCTGATCAAGGCGGAGCGTCCGCCCTACAATATTCTGCTTCGCGACGACAAATCCTATCCCTTCATTTATCTCACCGATCATCCAGACTTTCCTCGCCTGGCCTTTCATCGAGGTGCCAAGCGTAAAACGGGGCGCTACTTCGGGCCGTTCCCGTCCGCTGCTGCGGTGCGAGAGAGCCTCAATATCCTGCAAAAACTGTTTCGTATTCGTCAGTGCGACGACACTTTTTTCCGCAATCGTTCGCGGCCTTGTCTGCAATATCAGATCCAGCGTTGTAGCGGCCCCTGCGTCAACATGATCGAAGCCACGACCTACGCCGAAGACGTACGGTTCGCCGTCATGTTTCTGGAAGGCAAGAACCAGGATGTCCTGGATGGCTATAAAGCGCTGATGGAAGAAGCTGCTGCAGCCCAGAACTATGAACGTGCTGCGCGCTTTCGTGACCAGATTGCTCGATTGCGCAAGATCCAGGAGCAGCAGTTTGTACACGCTGCAGAGGGCGACGTCGACGTGTTTGGCTTTGCGCAACTGCAGGGCACGGTTTGTGTGCAAGGGATGTTCATTCGCCAAGGTCGGGTGCTGGGCAGCCGCACGTGGTTTCCCCGGAACGAACTCGGGCTGGAGAACTCGGAGCTCCTCGAAGCTTTTCTCTCGCAGTTTTATCTGGCCTCCAGTGGGCGGGACATTCCTCGAGACGTGCTTTCAGCAGTACCTTTGGCGGAAGGTGACCTGCTGGAAACAGCGCTTAGCGAAATGGCTGGACGCAAGGTGAAACTGGCCCACGATGTTCGTGGCCAACGGGCTCGCTGGCTCGAGATGGCGACCGAAAACGCCGCCTACAATCTTTCGGTGTACCTGGCGGACAAGCGAAATGTGCTCGCCAGATTCATCGCGCTGGGTGAAGCGCTCGGGCTTGAAGCGGTCCCGGAACGGCTGGAGTGTTTTGACATCAGCCACACCATGGGCGAAGGCACGGTGGCGTCCTGTGTTGTCTTCAACCAGCAAGGCCCTGCCAAAAGCGACTATCGCCGCTTCAACATTGATGGCATCGAACCCGGTGATGACTATGCAGCGATGGAGCAGGCACTGCGTCGACGCTACACACGATTGAAAGAAGGCGAGGGCACCATGCCCGACCTGCTTGTCATCGATGGTGGCAAGGGTCAGTTGGAAAAGGCGCGGCAGGTGCTGGAAGACCTGCAG
>CAMDVY010000492.1 GCA_945878745.1 Klebsiella pneumoniae
TTATGGTGGTACCCACAATCTACTGGCGTATACGCTGCCGCGCTTCGGGATTCAGACCACCTTCGTTGATCCGCGAGACGTCGATCGTTTTGTCAACGCAATCCGACCGAACACGAAGCTGGTCTTCGGCGAAATTCTTGGCAATCCTGGGCTTGAGGTGATGAACGTACCGGCGGTTGCAGCCGCGGTACATGCTAAAGGGCTGCCACTGCTGATCGATGCAACGTTCTCCACCCCCTTTCTGTTCAAACCATTGGATCATGGCGCGGATCTGGTGGTGCATTCCGCCACCAAGTTTCTGAGTGGCCATGGTGTGGTGATTGGCGGCCTCGTTGTTGATGGCGGGACGTTCGACTGGGAAAAGAGTGATCGCTTTCCTACGTTGACCGAACCCTATGCAGGCTTCCATGACCTGGTGTTTGCCGAAGAATTCGGGCCGGGTGCCTTTCTCATGCGCGCGAGGAAAGAAGGCATGCGCGACTTCGGCGCCTGCATGGCCCCGATGACGGCGTTCCAGATTCTGCAGGGTCTGGAGACTTTGCCCCTGCGCATGGCGCGTCATGTCAGCAATGCCAGTGCAGTGGCGGATTTTCTGTCGCAAAACAAGATGGTGGACGGTGTGAACTACCCGGGCCTTGTGTCGCATCCGGATCATGCGCTGGCGAAAGAGCTCATGCCTCGTGGTGCAGGTGCCGTGCTCAGCTTCGAAATCAAGGGTGGGCGCGCCGCCGGTCAGTTGTTCATTGAGAAGCTGGAGCTGTTCAGCCATCTGGCGAATGTGGGCGATGCCAAATCGCTGGTCATCCACCCGGCCAGTACCACCCATCACCGGATGGATGCGGATGCGCTTCGCGCGGCAGGTATCGGTGAAGGACTGGTGCGGTTGTCTGTTGGTCTGGAGGATCCACGGGATCTGCTCGATGATCTGGGTCGTGCGTTGCGGGCGGTAGAAAAAGCGGGAGGTCGCTGACGTGCGGTTACTCGTCGACGGAACAGAAGTGTTCATAGGGCAGGGTAGTGGTCACGGCGAAGGTCGAGCGATACTGTTCTTGCATGGCGCCGGTATGGATCACACGGTGTGGACCTTGCCAGCCCGTCATTTTGCTCGCCATGGTTATCGGGTGATTGCACCTGATCTGCCGGCCCATGGTCGATCGGGTGGTGCGGCGCTCGCTTCCATTGACGCGATGGCGAGCTGGAGCTGGCGACTGCTCGATGCAATGGGTGTTGGTGAAGCTGTGCTCTTTGGTCACAGCATGGGATCGCTGGTAGTCAGTCAGATGGCAAGTCACCACCCTGATCGAGTGCTCGCGCTCGGCCTGCTGGGGGCATCACAACCCATGCGTGTTTCCGATCCGCTGCGTAACGCGGCGGCGGATGATCATCCTGCCGCGTTTGACATGGCCAACATCTGGAGCCACAGCGCGCGAGGTCGACTGGGCGGCAATCCCGTACCTGGTATCTGGCTGCTGGCGTCCGCCCGTCGACTGCTGGATCGCAACATGCCTGGTGTCTATGCGGCCGATCTGAATGCCTGCAATGCCTTTGAGCCGCTGGCAACAGCGTCCACGCTGGCAGCGCCGGTGTTGGTACTGGCAGGTGAATCCGATCAGATGACACCACTCAAGGCAGGGCTGGCGGTGGCAGGTCGTTATGCGGACTGTGTGGTAGAACGCCTGCCTGGCAGCGGACATTCGATGTTGGGTGAAAAGCCCAATGAAGTGCTGGATGCCATGATTGCCTTGCTCGATCGAGTTCCGGCGACTACCGCGTAAGGTGTAGCCCGGACTATTCATGAAAGATCTGCTGGGGCTTTCGATTTACGCAAAACACAGGGCTTGCTCCCTCCAGGGGCTGGACGTACTTCCGGTTCGCCTGCGCGCCTTACAGTCCGCGTCACCGGAATTGGACAATAATTTCGCAACACCAAATGCTGTGCAGGGGTATTGAGAGCTTCGGAACAATTGACCGGGGAGAGGCAGGAATGACAACCGAAAGCAAGCCGTCGAGTGACAACCAGTGAAGTTGGCAGATTCAATCAACAGAAGGAGCGATTTCCTGATCGCGATCCCATGACCCTCCAGAGTTGTAGGAGCGATCTCCTGATCGCGATCCTTGATGAACCCAACAATCGCGGTCAGAGACCGCTCCTTCAAGGTGACCACCCCCGTAGTGGAGAACGTTACCCTACGCCGCGATGGATGGCGGGTCTCCAACTTTCCCGACTATTGCCGAATCAAGGCTAAGCCTATGCACGCATCTCGTCACCCTCGCGACGAACCTTCATGAATAGTCCGCGCCAAGGCGCGGCGAATCAGATCATCATCATCGTCAAGATCGAGAGGATCACTCGGCAGCAGCCGATGCTTCAGTGCAAGGTGCGCCTGGGCCATACGTTGGTCAGAGCCGATGCGCGTTGCTTCCCAGGCCATCCCGATCGATGTGGTGAGATGATAGAGCGCTGAGGCGAGCTGACGTGCGTGGCGGTCCTGTCCGCAAACAAGCCAGCGTTCGGCCGGGTTGATGGTCTTGTTGAATTCCAGCTTGAACGACTCAGCTTCACTGGTCTGAATAAACGACAGTTGTTGCTCCAGATGTCGCTTGAGCGCCACCAGGGAGTGGTCTCTCCGCATGGCCCGCATCACATCCAGCGCGACGATGTTGCTGGTGCCCTCCCAGATCGAGCCGAGATGGGCGTCGCGTAGCAGTCGAGGGTCACTCCATTCTTCGATGTATCCACAACCACCACGAATTTCCATGGCGTCACCGGTGACACGACGGGCGTCGCGACACGCACGGAACTTGATGAGCGGGGTGAGGATGCGGGCGAGTGGCGCGGCTTCGTTGTCACCTGCGTCCGCACGTCTGAGCGCTTCTGCGGTCTGCAGCATCATCGTGCGCGCTTGTTCCGCTGCGATCACCAGCTTGCAAAGTTGTCGCTGCATCAGTGGCATGTCCACCAGGCGTTGGCCGAAGGCCTGACGGTGGTGGGCGACATGCAGGGCTTCGGCGCAGGCGCGTCGCATCATGCCCGCCGCGCGCATGCCATTGGACAACCGGGAGCTATTGATCATGTCGGCCATGATGTTGAAACCACGGCCAGCCTGACCGATCAGAAACGCCTGCGCGCCTTCAAACCGGATTTCACCGCTCGCCATGGATCGTGTGCCCAGCTTGTCCTTCAGACGCAGGATGCGATAGGTGTTGGCCGAACCGTCGGGTCGCGTTCGAGGCAACAGGA
>CAMDVY010000493.1 GCA_945878745.1 Klebsiella pneumoniae
TCACTTCTATGCCGCGCTACCCGGACGTATGCATTCGCTGCTAACTCGTTTCGTGGCGCTCGTGATGGACACCACCGCTGACGATGAACGCGCGATCCTGCAGACACACGCCCTGATCGGCCAGATCGTTGTCTTCCAGATCGGTCGACCGATCCTGTTGCGTCGTACGGGCTGGGATGATTTCAACCCGCAGCGCGTTGAACAGATCATCGAGGTCCTCGTTCCATCGCTGCAGAGAACATTGGGGTTGCCTGTAACGGAGGTGACATGATGACGAGCTGGATCTGCGGATTGGCATGGCTCGCAGCCGTGTTCTGTGATGGCGGCGCCACGGCCAGCTTGACCGGCTACATCGAGGGCGAGCAGCTGTTTGTGGCGCCCTCCGGCAGCGCGCGCATCGCCGAATTGCTGGTCATCCGCGGTGACACCGTCACTGCCGGGGATCCGATTGCACGACTGGAAACAACGGATGCAGACTTTGCGTTGCAGTCAGCGCGGGCACTGTTGGCCGAATCACAGGCCCGCCTTCACAACCTGACCACCGGCAAACGATCGGAGGAAATCGCCGTGCTGGATGCAGCGCGAACAGCCGCTCGCACGGAATTGAAACAAACTGAACTGGATCTGACCCGAACCCGGGATCTGGTTCGGCGCGGCATGCAAAGCCAGTCCGCACTGGACAACGCACAAACCCGTCAGGAAGTTGCGCATTCCAGGGTCACGGAAATCGATGCCAATCTGAAGGTCGCAGGGATCGCTGCGCGCCTGCAGGAAATCGAGGCGGCTCGACAAGTGGTGACGGCACGTCAGACAGAGGTCGATCGGGCACAGTGGCAGCTCGATGAACGAACGGTAGTCGCCCCGGTGGCCGGCGTGATTGAAGAGATCATCCGATACGTGGGCGAACAGACCAGTCCAGCCGCACCGATTGCCACCCTCCTTTCTCCAGAACGCAAGAAGTTACGGCTCTTCGTGCCCGAACGGGACATCTCCAGAGTCCACCTCGGTGACTCCCTGCAAGTATCCTGTGATGGCTGTGTGCAGGGACTTGTCGTCACCATCGACTTCGTGGCGGGTGAACCCGAGTTCACACCACCTGTGCTGTACAGCGTTGCGAATCGACAGCGTCTGGTCGTCCTGGTCGAGGCCAGGCTGGAAGGCGACGCGGCCAGTCTGAAGTCAGGCCAGATCGTCGACGTAGCCTGGCCCTCTCCAACATGATCTCGCCAGCATGACCTCTCCAGCATGACCTCTCCAGCATAACTACGGCAACATGACCACCAACGTCATCGACGTCTCCGGCCTTTCCAAGACGTTTGGCACGAAAACCGTTGTCAATAACGTCTCGTTGCAGGTACAGCAGAAAGAGATCGTTGGTTTTCTCGGTCCCAATGGCAGTGGCAAGACCACCACCATTCGATTGCTGTGCGGGTTGCTGCGGCCTGATCGTGCATCGGGAACGTGTCTTGGCTTCGCTCTGAAGACACAAAGTGAAGAGATCAAACTCCTCACCGGCTACATGACACAGCGTTTTTCGTTCTATGAAGACCTCACGATTCAGGAAAACCTGGAATTTGTAGCCCGTCTATACAACCTTCGCCCGCGTCACGAGGTCGTTGACGCGGCACTCCAGCGAATCGGTCTGATGGATCGACGACATCAACTGGCCGGGGCATTGTCCGGTGGCTGGAAGCAGCGTCTGGCACTGGCGGCCTGCATGCTGCACGAACCAAAGCTCTTGCTGCTGGACGAGCCCACGGCAGGCGTCGATCCCCAGGCACGACGTGAATTCTGGGATGCGATCCATACCCTCGCCGAAGAAGGTGTGACCGTACTGGTCTCCACACACTACATGGATGAAGCCGAGCGCTGTCATCGAATCGTCTACATTCTCGACGGCGAGATCCTGGCGACGGGCACCATCGCCGAGTTGATCCATAACGCCGGTCTGCACACCTTGAGCGTGCGAGGTCCATCGCTCACCAAACTCAAGCAAACGCTGACCGGGCTACCAGGCATCGATCAGGTTGCGCCGTTTGGTGACACGCTGCACGTGACCGGGATCGATGAGGCGGCACTCGCCCACGCCATCGCACCATTCAAGGCGATGCAGACACACGTGTGGCAGAACGCCGTCAGCACGCTCGAGGACGTGTTCATCTACCTCATGGCGACCCACCGCTCAAAGCGCGCGGCAGCGCTCTGACCAGCATGCGAAGCCTGTCAATGTCCCGGGTGGCGGCAATACTGATCAAGGAACTGATCCAGATGCGCCGGGACCGCCTGACGTTTGCAATGATCGTCGGCATTCCCATCATCCAGCTCACCCTGTTCGGGTTTGCCATCAACAACGATCCGAAACATCTGCCTACCGCACTCTACGTGCATGACCATACGGCCTATACACGGTCCATCATCAACGCGCTGGAAAATTCCAGCTACTTCGACCTGGTCGCCGCCAATCGAACCGAGGCCGAAGGCGACGCCCAGTTGCTGCGCGGTGACGTTGCGTTCGTGATCACGATTCCAGACGGTTTCACAAAGGCGCTGTTGCGTGGTGAGTCTCCGCAGCTATTGATCGAAGCCGACGCCACCGATCCTTCCGCATCGATCAATGCCATCGCGGCGCTGCCACAACTGGTAAGTTCGGCCTTTCGTCACCAGAGGCTGGCACCAGCCGGTCTCATCACCACACCACCTTTGTTCGAAACGATCATCCACAGACGCTTCAATCCGGAAGGCATCACCCAGTACAACATCGTCCCTGGTCTGCTCGGGGTCATCCTCACCATGACCATGGTCATGATGACCGCCATGGCGCTGACCCGTGAAGTGGAGCGTGGCACCATCGAAAACCTGCTGGCCATGCCTTCGAGACCTGCCGAAGTGATGATCGGCAAACTGCTCCCCTACTTTCTGGTCGGCGGCATCCAGGTGCTGCTGATCCTCGGCATGGCACGCCTGGTGTTCAATGTTCCGATGCTTGGCTCTTATCAATTGCTCATCAGTGTGATCGCGGTTTTTGTGGCAAGCCTCGCGGCGCTGGGCTATCTGATTTCCAGTGTGGCGCGCAGCCAGATGCAGGCCATGCAGATGACCTTCTTTTTTTTCCTGCCGTCGATCCTGCTTTCCGGCTTCATGTTTCCATTCCGTGGCATGCCGCAATGGGCACAGTGGATCGGTGAAGTCCTGCCGCTCACTCATTTCCTCCGGCTGG
>CAMDVY010000494.1 GCA_945878745.1 Klebsiella pneumoniae
CCAGTGTTGCTGCAAGAGGTGGAAGGCCCACCTTGGGCACTCCGAGATCGGCAAACTCACCCGGTTCGATGGCATCCTCATGCGGACGAATCTCTTGGGACAAACGCCTTCATCGCTTCTTCGGTGTCACGCATGACCTGCCCGAGTCCACGCAGCACCTGCGTTCTCGGCCCTTGTACCCACGCATTGCCGATTTCAGCTTACCCTCTACGGTTTTCGGTACGGTTGACCGCGCCCACGGTTTCCATCCTTGGATCAACTCGGCCTGCCTGGCCTTTCGTTCCGATGTTCAGCCGTTTGCCACGCTGCGCCTCCAAAAGTTGGGTTTGTTCAGATTCAATGTCTCGCGAGATCACGGTGTTGATCTGCTGCGGACCTGTTGTAACGTTGTCCTCTTGGGCATAGACCCTCGGCGCGTACTTGATCAACGCCAAAGTTTCAAGGGTTGAACGAATTTGGCTCTGCGCCCGGAGTACCAACTTCATGTAGGTCTCTGTCGCCTGGAGAATTTGGCCGGCATTCAAGGCGGATCGGTGAGCGAAATTGGCAAAGATCGACTGAAGGGCGATGGCCGGCCCCATAAGCATGGCCTCTACTCCTCCCATCTTTCCAGCACTGACCGCTTTCATCCGTTCCGTCAGTTCAACGACCAGGCCTTCAACTCTCTGCGTTCCTACCACTTTCGCAAAGTCCAGCATGGCTACGGCTGACATACCGATCCCACTTGTGGCAACGCTGGCAGCGACTGCGGTATCTGTGCCTGTGGAGCGGGTGTCTACTTTCTCTTCGCCATTCATGACTTTCTCCCGGAACAATTCTCGTCAACTCTGTCGTTTCGTACTTACACAGGGACAGCACTGTTCGACAATTGTAATGGTGGGGCGCTGTCCCGACTTCCGTTCGATCTTGATAAGCCCAACTCCTTCGAGACGCCTAAGTCCATCACTTGCGGCTTCCCGTCCCACATGCATGTATTGCAGGGACCTCTGTGTGAGTTTGAATGGTGCCCCCTTCTTCATCCCGTTCAGCCACCACAATGCGATGGCCACGTTTAACGTTTTGCCGGGTAATGCGGCTGCCTTACCCAACCACTCAAGCGGGATTGGTCCACGAAGAAACAGTTCTTTCTTGGGAGACGCCACCAACACCCTGGCTTTGGCATCGAGCTGCAACCGTCTAACAGGAACGTCCTGATCAGGGTTATGGATAGTAGACATTATAGATATATAAAGAGAATGTACGGGTGCGGTGTGCTGACGCAGGTAGGTGCGTCACGCTGACGCAGGTCGCACTTACCTAACGGCTTCGATCAGGTTCATGACCTTGTTCCACATCACCACGCCACGCTTGTCCATGTAGCGGTCGGGATACCGGACTACCTTCACGTCGGTTCCCAGTTCGAACCCATCCAGAACGATGCTGCTCGCTTCCCGCATCAGCGATTCCGTCGTAGTGATGGCCTGATCCAGTTCGTCCAGCGGCGCCTCGATCAGCAGCGCATCGTGCACCGGAGCGCAGACACGGATGCCAGCTTCGGTGAGCAATATGCAGGCGATGCGCAGCATCTCGGCGCCATTGGCCTGCATTGGAAAATTGCGCAGACTGCGGTCGTTGAGTTCATCGCGGGTCTGAATCTGCCAGCCAAACCCGGCCCACAGTCGGCCGCCAAGCACTGCCTCATCCACTGCACAGTCCGACCACTTCCAGAAGGTCCGGTAGGTGCGGTGATGAAGTTCAAGCAGTTGTCGGGCACGCGCTACTGGCTGATTAATGCGTGCCGCCAAACTGGCCTCGCCCATGCCGTACTGCACCGCCAGCACGCACGCCTTGAATTGCTCCCGCTCTGTCTCATGGATCTGCCTCGTGGCGTTCATCGGGACTGCTCCCGCTTGCTTTGCGAACGCCAGATACGGATCGCCGCTGCGATAGGCTTCCATCATTGCCAGGTCGCCGGACAACGCCGCAGCAATACCAAACTCTTGCTGGCCCCAGTCAACGTATGCCAACCCCCAACCTGGCTGAGGCCGAATCAAGCCGCGCAGCCAGACCGATGGGCCGAAGACGCACTTCGAGTTAGAAGGCTGGTTACGCCCTGTGCGGGCACGGAATGGTGACAACAGGTAACGGTTGCGTCCATCGTCGCCGACCTGCAAATCAGCAAGGCGCATTTCCGACAATGCAGACCTCAGTTCACGGATCGGCGCGACCTTGGGATGCGAGCGAGCCATTTCACGGAATGTGTCGTCTCTCATGTCGAGTCGACCGCTTTCCAGGCGCGGCCAGGGAATGTCGTTAGCGCCCAGGTAGTCCTCCCAGCGGCTGGCCTTGAACGAGCGTCCGTCATAGACCCCGTAGTCACTGTCGATGTCAGCAATCAACCGGTCCTGAATCGTGAACCAATGGGTCTGAAGTTTTGCCAACGTTTCAACATCGAGTGGTACGCCATTCATCTGGATGCGAGAGACAGCTTTCATGTAGCGACCGCGGAGCAGCGCGCGGGGCCAATCGATCTCGTCTTCCATCGCCGTAAGAAGCTCGGCAAGCGCCACCACATCGGTCTCGCAGTAGTCCAGAATCGCCAGTTCCTCTGCCGAGCTCCACGGCCCGTTGGTAAGCACCAGATCGCGCATGGTGTCCTTCTGCTCGCCACCAATGCTGGGCAGCCCATAGTGCATCAGCGCACCGAGCAGCCCGCTCCCGTGGGCCAGGCGCAGCCCGTTGGTTAGGCAACGGAACTCGACGAAGAGATCGAGAATGTTATCCGGCGGTGCCCATCCCAGTGCATGGAAGCAATCCATTTCGGCAGAGGCGTAATACGCCACGCACAGCGCCTTGTCGCCTGTCGGGAAGGGCGCATTGGGCATTCGCTGCAGATCGTCCTGCCAGTAGCGCGAGGTGCGGCCCGACGGCCACTCCCGCACTACCATGCAGACTGGCACCGGCGGATTACCCTCGCGACCACGGGCTGGATGGAACTCGAAGTCCACCAGGTAAATGCCGTCGGAGAAGTCGAACGCCGACATCATATTTTCCCCAGCAATGACTGCACGATGGGGTGATCTAGGCCGGTGACGATCTTGCCGCGAAAGGCCAGCTGAACCAGTGCGTCAATGTCATGTGCAGGCCACTCCGGCTCGGGCAACGCTCCTTCAGCCTCATAGACGTCGTAGCTGCCTGTGCTCATGTTGGCTTTGATGCGTATCCATTTCCG
>CAMDVY010000495.1 GCA_945878745.1 Klebsiella pneumoniae
TGGTAAGGCTCGATACGGTGAACCGACTGAAGCAACGCGCCGAAATGAAAGCTGACATCGTTCCGCCACCCCACAACGAATCGTCGCGTCTCGAAGTGTTGGTCGAACGCCTTCGCGACTCAGGAGAGTTGAGCCTTATCGGTCAAGGCGTCCTAACCCGCTCCAGCTTCACTGGCTCGAGCCGCTGATGCGGCCCTGCAACTCGGCGAGAATTGCGGCATGCCGTTCTCGCGTCAGGCCGTAGTGCGAATAACACCAGACTGAGATAACGGCGCAGCCCGCGACGATCGGGCCATAGAGGATACCGAGCTCCATGAGCGTCTGCGTCGGGATATCGGCGACGGTAAGGTGTTTGCCCGTGGGCCAGTCAATCGCCATCAGACCCAGGCCAGCCCCGATGCTGCCGAAGCCTGCCGCACATTTGGAGGAGAATGAACTGGCAGCGAAAAAGATGCCCTCCTGGCGCCTTCCGGTAAGTAGTTCGTGTTCGTCCGAGATGTCTGCAATGGCCGACCCGAACGCAACGTTTGCTTGCACCGTGCCGGCGCCTTGCACTAACCGCAGCGCGAAGAGAATCGGCACGAGCCACGCATCACCGTTTTCCGGAAACAGATCGAGCAGCCGCAGCACAACCGGGATGATTTGAAAGGACGCCCAGCACGTTGTACCGAACATCACTGCGAAGCGCTTGCCGAACCGCCCTGAGAACCAGGGTGCTGCCATTGCGCCAAACATCAGGCCGATTGCATAAGCCGGTGTGATGATGCCGATCTGCGGCCCCGCGAGCTCCCAGAAGTAAGTGTTCATGTACAGGCCTAATGCACCGTCCACGCCCACCATCACGTAGATGATGAGCACACCGACGAACAGCCAGCGAAACGAAGGGTTTTGCAGGGCAGATACGATGTCGGAACCCAGGCGCCTGAATACTGCAGCTACGTTCAGTCGCGCGGCTGCTGGAACACGAGGCAGAAATGGGATGACCTGCCGCGTGTCCCAGGCCGACCACAAGATCGTGCCGAACATCAGCAAGCCAAAGAGTGCCGCAAAAGGCGGATAAGCGTCGGGATTCAACTGCCCTTTCGGATATTCGGCGGTAGCCACGAAAAAGACAAAAAAACCGATCAGCTGAGTGGCCATGGCGCCAAAGGTTGAAAAGAACTGTCTGAACGCCACAAGAGAGGATCGCTCGTCGAAATCCTGCGACATCTCGGCACCAAGGGCGAGGTGCGGTACGTGGTAGAGCGTCATCGACGAACGAGTCAGGTTCGCGAACACCGCGAGCCAGATGGCGAGCGCGTGCTCACCTTCCACCATCGGATTGAAGAGCATGAAAAAGCAGATCGCCAGCGGCAGTGCCGAGGCATACATGAAGGGATGGCGTCGTCCGTGTTTCGAGTGCCAGGCATCCGACAACGAGCCGGCCAGCGGATCGGTGATGGCATCAACGATGACGGCAACACCGATTGCGAGGCTCGCAAGTCCCGCGGAAACCCCGAGCACCTGGTTGTAGTAGAACATCAGGAAGGTGCCCAAGGCCGCGTTCTGGATCCCTTCCGCAGCCTGGCCTACCCCGAAGGCGAACCTGCGCCGGAACGACAATGGCCCGCTGACACCCATTGATTCCTACTCCCTTTTTTCGCTAATGAACAGGTACAGCACTATTGGTGGGCACCCAGAACAACGATAGTGAATTGAACCTGAACGGTGAACAAGTGTTGTGAACAGGAGGCTGATTCGCCCTCGGTTGGCACCTTTGGAAAGCTCGCCCTGCTCGATATTCAGGGTTTACGGAGTCGGGCTGGACCGTGCCTCATTTTTCTGAGAAAACTCAGCGGCCTGCACGCCGCTCAATCTGTCCGTCAGAATCGCTACCGCGCGAAAGAGTAACTGTTTCAGCAAGTAGATACCGACGATGCACGCGTTGTTGTGGCAGTTCAGCTCGTCAAGCTAACGGAGGGAGCACACCCAGCGCTTTCATTGTACTTCCAGATCTCTACCAGTCATGCTTGAATCATCCTATGGCGCGCACCAAAGCCGCCAAAAAATCCAGATTTCATGAACTTCACACTGATCGTCCACAGCACCCCCCACTCCGGACAAGGGAGCCATACCGCCCTTGCCTTCGCGAAATCCCTGCTGAATGGCGGCCACGCTCTTCAACGCGTGTTCTTCTACCAGGATGGTGCACAAAACGCATTGTCGACGCGGGTAACGCCTCAGGGTGAATCGGATGTACTGACAGGCTGGCAGACACTTGCTCATGATCATGGCTTGGAACTCGCCGTCTGCATTGCAGCAGCACTACGCCGTGGAGTCTTGAACCAAGAAGAAGCCGATCGGTATGAACGCACTGGCGCCAATACGGCCGAGCCCTTTGTGATCGTTGGGCTTGGCCAGTTAATCGATGCAGTCGTCGAAGCCGACCAGTGCATCACATTCGTGAACTGATGATGCGCGAACTGAAGTTACTCCTGGTTCTAAGGCGGCCACCTTATGAAGGTGTCCAGACTCTCGAGGCACTCGACGCGGCGTTGGTTGCAGCGGCATTCGAACTCAAAGTCTCTGTCCTTTTGATTGAAGATGCCGTATTCGGATTGCTGAGTGATCAACACGGCGATGTGATCGGCCGTCGAACCGTCGGCAAACTGCTTCAGGCGCTACCAGACTACGAAGTCAATACCGTCTATGCGTGTGCAGAAAGCATGTCGATGCGAGGCATGATCGCGACCGAATCGGTTATTCCGGTCAGCGTGCTGACGACAGATGAACAGGCTGAATTGTTCTCAAACCACGACGTTGTCTGGAACGACTGATGAACACACTCCATCTCATCTTCAGCCGATCTGGCTTCGAAGCCTGTGCGAAAAGAAGCAAACCGCATGACTCCTTTCTGTTACTGCAAGATGGTATTTACGCAAACACCCGAGATGAAAGAGTAACCGTCCTTGAATCAGACGCCATCGCGCGGGGTATGTACAAACGGCTCAAAAACGTTGACTACATCAGCATGGAACAGTTTGTCGAACTGACCACGCGGCACAAACCCGTCGTTTCCTGGCGATGACCGATCTTCTCCGCGACAAAGAGGGTTACCTCGTCGATCTTTCACAGTGGAGTCGTGAAGTCGCCGAAGTCACAGCAGCAATGGATGGCCTCATGCTGACCAGCGCGCACTGGGCTGTGATAGATCTGGTCCGTGAAT
>CAMDVY010000496.1 GCA_945878745.1 Klebsiella pneumoniae
CGCATCGAAGAACGTATGCCGGCCACCCTCATACCTTTTGCGCAGGTTCGCGATCGAGTCCTTGCGGATTTTCAGATGGAAGCCCGGAAAATTGCCAACAGCGCGTACTACGACAGCCTGAAGTCGCAATACACCATCGTTTACCCTGATTGAGACCGATCATGCTTGTTCGCTGTCTGCTGATCGCTTCGTTTCTGCTTGCCACCCTGCTTGCTCCACAAGCATACGCACATGAAGTTCGGCCAGCCTATCTTCAGCTCACTGAGCAAGGCGATGGCTCATGGACCGTGATGTGGAAACAACCGCTGCTTGAAGGCAGGCAGCTTCCGCTCAAGCCCTCTTTCGACCCTGCCTGCGAACTTGAGCCTTCACGGCCCCCCGAATTCGCAGGAACGTCTACCCTTGCCCACTACACCGCACATTGCCCGCTGCATGAGGCACGCCTGACCATCGATGGGTTGTCCGCAACACTGACCGATGTGCTCGTTCGAATGGACCGCAAAGACGGCAGCACCGCCAATCATCTGCTGAGGTCGTCCAGTCCATCGACCGATCTGAGCAGCAAAACACCTGCGGCGGGAAGCTATCTGATCATGGGCATCGAACACCTGCTGTTAGGCATTGATCACGTGCTGTTTGTCGTCGGTCTCGTGCTGCTCATACCCGGTCGCCTGGACCTGCTCAAGACCATCACCGCATTCACGGTTGCACACAGCATCACCCTCGCCTTGTCGGTTCTGGAACTGGTGCGTGTACCGCAAGCACCGGTTGAAGCGGTGATCGCGCTGTCCATTCTGTTTCTCGCCCGAGAACTGCTCATGCCAGTTGACCAGCGGTCCATCCTCACCCGAGCCAGACCCTGGATCATGGCCATGTTGTTTGGTCTTTTGCACGGTTTCGGTTTTGCCGGCGTTCTTGCGGAAATCGGCTTGCCAAAGGATCAGCTGGCTCTGTCACTGTTTCTGTTCAACGTCGGCATCGAGATCGGTCAAGTGCTGGTGATTCTGGTCATGCTCCTGCTGATGCGTGGACTGACACGCCTCACCGTGTCTGGGCTGCCACAGACCGCTTACGTGTGGGTGATGGGATGTGTTGCCGGCATGTGGACGCTGGATCGCGTCTCAATGATTTTTCTCTGACCCGCGTACGACCGCTGAACTACTTCACCCGCACGCGGAAACGAACCGTGAAGGATGAACCAGCCGGACGCATTCGCTCATCAAACCGGATACGCAATTCGCGCACTGCAGGGTCATAACCACCATTGGGCACGATGACCTGACCGGTGGCATCCACAAATTCCACCCGATCTGTCGTGCTGGCAAGGCTGGTGAACAACCATACCAAGCCGGAAGGTGGCGATCCGTTGACAAACCACACCGGCGAACCCGCACCGTCGAAATCGCCTGACCAGATCTCGAGCGCTGCAGGCAGCAGGTCAGTCAGCAGCAGACTGCTGCGGTCTGTACCTCCACTACCATTGTTGGTCACGGTGATCGTATAGATCGCTGTCGAGCCTGGCGTGGACTTCGGATTGGTCCCGCCACTCGAGTCGCTTTCACCAGCGACTGATTTGAGCACCAACAAGTTGGCTTGAGGGCACGCATGACGTTCGGTGACCAGCGCGGCGACTTCTGACGCTTGCATCGCACGTCGCCACAACTGGACCTCGTCGATATCACCCTGGAACGCGCTACCCCCACCGTTGTTCAAGTGCCTCGCGCCGATTGCCCACATCGCCTGGGCATTCGGCTGTGGTCCAGCAGTCGACGCCGATG
Organism: Klebsiella pneumoniae; assembly: GCA_945878745.1. Taxonomy (GTDB): domain Bacteria; phylum Pseudomonadota; class Gammaproteobacteria; order Pseudomonadales; family Azotimanducaceae; genus SYFY01. The sequence continues at coordinate 1,779 of CAMDVY010000496.1, forward strand.
TCGAAAGCACCGAACCATTTCGATACAGTCGCCAGTTCGAACCATCGTAAACTGCGGCGAGATGGACCCAGTTATTCAGATCTGCCGGAGGTATCGCGGCGCCAATCGTCACACTCGCTGAACCACGCCGCTGCCGCAGCTCATAGCGTCCGTTGGCCGTGTAGAGCGCCAGTTCCTTCAAAGAACTTCCGGACCCTGCAACACCGCGTACGACGATCAGCTGTTGGCCACTGATGGTTCGTCGGGAGCGCACCCACGCCACCGACATCATTCCATTCATCGCCGACAAACCACGCTACAAGGAGATGCAGATCCTGGAGCGCCTCTCCGAACCTGATCGCATCGTCATCTTCAGGGTCAGCTGGCAGGATGACGCCGGACATGTGCGCGTCAATCGTGGCATGCGGATCCAGTGGAACAACGCGATTGGCCCATACAAAGGTGGCATCCGGTTCCATCCTTCGGTGAACCAGAGCATCCTCAAGTTCCTCGGCTTCGAGCAAACGTTCAAGAACAGTCTCACCAGCCTGCCGATGGGCGGCGCCAAAGGTGGCTCCGACTTCAATCCAAAGGGCAAAAGCGACACAGAAGTCATGCGCTTCTGCCAGGCATTCATGACGGAACTATCGCGGCACATCGGCCCGGATACCGACGTACCCGCTGGCGACATCGGTGTGGGTGCGCGTGAGGTCGGTTACATGTTTGGCCAGTACAAGCGCCTTGTGAATCGCTTCGAAGGTGTGCTCACCGGCAAAGCGCTCGAGTTCGGCGGCAGCCAGATCCGTACTGAAGCCACCGGCTACGGCGCGGTATACATGATGAACAACATGATGGCGCACCGGGGTGAGAGTCTCGACGGTCGAACCTGCCTGGTCTCAGGATCGGGCAATGTCGCAACCTATACGGTAGAAAAGCTGAATCAGCTCGGCGCCAAAGTCGTGACCATGTCCGATTCGGACGGCTTCATCTATGACAAGGCTGGCATCAACGCCGAAAAACTCGCCTGGGTGAACGAACTGAAAAACGTCAAGCGCGGTCGCATCAAGGAATACGTGGACAAATTCGGCGGTGAGTATCACGACGGCAAACGCCCATGGGCCGTGCCGTGTGACCTCGCTTTCCCGTGCGCCACGCAGAACGAAATCGAGGCCGACGATGCGCGAGCTCTCATCAAGGGAGGCTGCAAGGCGATTTCCGAAGGTGCCAACATGCCCTCCGATCCCGAGTCGATCGCGATCCTGCGCCAGGCCAAAATTCTGCACGCGCCATCGAAAGCCGCCAACGCGGGTGGTGTCGCAGTATCCGGGCTGGAAATGAGTCAGAACAGTCTGCGAATCTCATGGGACCGCGATGAAGTCGATCAACGCCTGAAAGGCATCATGAAGCGCATCCACGAACAGTGTGTGCAGTACGGTGAAAACAGG
>CAMDVY010000497.1 GCA_945878745.1 Klebsiella pneumoniae
GATCCAGCAAAAGACGAGTGTTTGCCCCTTTCACGCCATCAATCTGACGTATGCAGTCGGTGAGTTCATCGGCAAACGCGAGCAACGAGATCTGCTCCGGCGTGCTCACGGCACCGGACAAGCGTTTTAGAGCAAACCTATACCATTGACGGAGCAGGTCCGGCAATCCGTCCAGCTTTGCCAGCTGATCGAGTACGGCGATCCGGCCGCGATCTGTCTTCAACTGAATCAGAACCGGACCGATACCGGCCTCTTTGGCTCGCGCGAGTTCAATGGCGGCAAACGGTCCACCGCCAACGAGATCAAGCATCGGAATCGCGTCAAGGTTGCCCGCCGCTTTCAGCCAGGCCTCAGCCTGCCCCCGTGGAAAACTGAACGGTAGTCGCTGACATCGACTGCGCAAGGTCGGCAGCAGTCGTCCTGCCTGACTGGACTCAAGAACCAGACACGTCGAACTGACCGGCTCTTCCAGCGTCTTCAACAGCGCGTTGGCGGCGCTGCCATTCATGCGGTGAGCCTGCGGGATCACAACCAGTTTGTGTCGACCCAGAGCGGCCTTTGTCGTTACAAATTCATTCAACGCCCGAATGGCATCAACTTGAATCACGATGCTGGTCTCACCATCCTTGTCTATGGAACGAACCCAGTGAAAGTCCGGATCAGCAAATTCCTGCAGCGGCTGACCCTCCCTGGGGCCCCGGCCGAGTACGATCGTGGCGATGCTGGCCAGCAAAGAATCACTACCCCAACCTTCCGGCACACCCAGCAAGAGAGCATGTGGCAATCTATCCGCACCCACAGCGGCAACGAGCTTCGCCAACGGCTGTTCGAACCATGGAAGGTTGGTCATGGCTATCGCCGCCCGGGACTGATTTGATCAAAGCCGAGTACGCCGCTGACAAACTCTTCAACACAGAATCGAACCGCTGCCGCAACTTCTGGCGCGGATCCCGCCGCATTGATGATCCTGAACCGCGGGTGTAATCGTGCTCGATCGACATACGCTTCACGAACACGCTCGAAAAAGCCGCGATCTTCCCGCTCAAATCGGTCGCGTTCCCGACCAGCCATCCGCACCGCTGCAACTTCTGGATCGAGATCAAGGTAAACCGTGAGGTCTGGTTGCAACTCACCCTGCACCATGGATTCCAGCGCAGCGATTTGTTGCAAGTCTCCCCCTCTTCCCCCGCCCTGATAAGCCCAGGTCGCATCAGTAAAGCGATCACTGAGCACCCAGGTTCCTGCCTTGAGTGCTGGCTCGATCACGCGTGCAATGTGTTGCGCACGAGCCGCAAACATCAGCAGCAACTCTGTCAGTGGGGCAACTTGTTCCTGTCTGACGGCGAGCAACAGTTGTCGGATTTCCTCCGCCATGGGAGTACCACCGGGTTCGCGTGTCTGCAGTACCGTCAGCCCGAAGCCTCTCAGGGTTTCAGCAATCACGCCAACATTGGTGGTCTTGCCTACTCCCTCAGAACCTTCGAGTGTGATGAATCGCCCTCGATCAGTCATCGTTGCAAAGCTCCTGCTGGTCGAGGCGTTCGCTGGTACTGGTCCACGGCCTTGTTATGTTCGGCCAGGGTGCGGGAGAACTTGCTGGTTCCATCACCACGTCCAACGAAATAGAGATCGTCTGCGGTGGCAGGCTGCAGCGCCGCGCGCAGTGCATCCGAACCAGGCATGGAGATTGGCGTCGGCGGCAGACCTGTCATGGTGTAGGTGTTATATGGTGTAGCGGTCGTCAGATGCTGACGGGTCAGGTTGCCATCAAACTGCGCACCAACGCCATAGATAACCGTTGGATCCGTCTGCAACATCATGCCCAGTTTGAGACGGCGCACAAAGACCGAAGCAATCAGCGGACGTTCAGCGGCAACACCTGTTTCCTTCTCGATGATGGACGCCATGATCAGCGCTTCGTACGGCGTGGCATACGGCAGATCCTTGGACCTCCCTTCCCAGAGGCGATCAAGCTCATCCTTCATCGCGGTGTGTGCACGTCGCAAGACATCCAGATCATGATCCGACCGGACATAGTCATAGGTCGCAGGCAGTAACCAGCCTTCGAGGTTCTCTGCTTGATTTCCAACGTGAGGACCGGACCCACTGCCCGGATACAGATGGTTCGACAGGTTTCCCGGTGTCAGTACTTCCGTGTGCTGCAATTGCGCCGAGTCCAGCGAGCCCAGTACTTGAGCCAGGGTCTGGCCTTCGATGATCGTAAATCGGTAACGGATGACTTCACCCGCGACGATTCTGTGCAAGAGTGTTGCTGCCGAATCGCCGGGAAGAACACGAAACTCGCCGACCTTCAGTTGTTTGTCGACACTGTTCGTGATGGCATATCGCCGGATCCACCACTGACTTGTTGTGTAGTTCCGCTTCACCATTTCACCGAGAAGGTGTGCGAGATTGCTGTCCCGAGCGACCTCAATGACTTCTGGCTCGATGACGTTCAACGGAGCAGCTGATCTTCGCTTCACTTCACCGTCAAACCACCACCAACCAATGGCGCCGCAGATGACAATTGCCAGCACCAGACGCAACAAGATGCGCAATGACTACTCGCAGCGAGTGAAGATCAAGGTGCCGTTGGTACCACCAAAGCCAAACGAGTTACTCAGCACAGCATGCAACTGCTTGTCACGGGCCGTGTTCGGAACATAGTCCAGATCGCAACCTTCACCAGCCTGATCAAAATTGATGGTCGGTGGGCACCTGTTGTCGCGCAATGCAAGGATTGAAAAAATCGCTTCCACCGATCCCGCCGCGCCCAGGAGATGCCCGATCATGGATTTTGTGGAGCTGACGAGCACCTTGGAGTCGTGGCCGAATATCTCCTTCACCATGCGGGACTCTGCGACATCTCCCTGTGGTGTCGAGGTTCCATGGGCATTGATGTACCCGATGTCAGAAGGTGACAGTTTGGCATCGGCAATGGCATTGCGCATGGCGGCTATGCCACCTGCGCCGTCTTCGGCTGGCGAGGTGATGTGATAGGCATCACCACTCATTCCGAAACCGACCAGTTCAGCGTAGATCTTTGCGCCGCGCGCCTGGGCTCGCTCGAGAGACTCAAGCACGATCACACCAGCACCCTCACCAAGCACGAAACCGTCGCGAGCCGCATCCCAAGGTCTGCTGGCGCGTTCAGGATCATCATTACGAGTAGAGAGCGCTTTCATGGAGTGAAAGGCCA
>CAMDVY010000498.1 GCA_945878745.1 Klebsiella pneumoniae
GCCAAACTCGTAAATGTTGTTGGAAAACAGCTCGGGATGCTTTTTCACATAACGGACGTCTTCATAACGGGAGACATAGAACGCGCCAAGCTCCTTCATGAAGTACACCGGGCTTTCCTGTCGAATGGTCTGCAGGTAGGCAAATGGACACTCTCGAACCGCATCATCAAACAGATTGAACTCTTCGAGTCTGGTCATGGTTTCCCCTCAGGCGTAGGCGATCTGGGCGCGACGATAACTCTCGGCATAGTGCTTGCGACCAAGCCACAGCAGGCTGCAGCCGAGAATGCCAAAGAACAATACCAGTGTGACGATCGAATATCGCACCCCTTCCGGACCCGGGAACACTGCGGTATTGAAGTATCCGGCCAGCGGTGGGCCCAGCATCATCCCGAAGGAGCCGACCAGCATGTTGATGGCGGCAACTTGCGCTCGAATGGTGGGTGGCGCGATCACCGGCAGCGCACCCGCCGCGATTCCGAACGGAGAATTGATCAACAACATGGCCGGGGCGTAGAGAATGAAAGCGGTGGTTGGATCCGGGGCAAACTGGACGGCAAGGATGGCGGGAATGGCCAACGCGCCGCCGATCATGCCTGCCGTGATGTTGGCGTCATCTCGCCCGCGACGTGCTAGTGCTCGACCCAGCCAGGCGATCACTAATGGCCCCATCGCGCCGAAGACAGCGAAGATCCAGCCGAAAGTCTGCGACGCATCGGCCGCCTCCAGGTGATGGACACGTACGAAAAACGAGACCGTCCAGAATACGAACGCGTAACCCATCAGGTTGAGAAACAGAAAACCGAGGTGGTGGTAGGTGAGGGTCTTTGTATTCTGACGGTAAAAAAGCGCCACCTCGCCAAAAGCCATGCGAGTACCACTGGGTGAGACCCGCCTCACCGGTTCTGGCAGCAACAGGAATGCCAACGCGAGCAGGACGCCAGGTGCACCGAGATACACAAACGTCTGCTGCCACGGTTGTAGTGTGCCTATGCCGGGTATGCTCATTGGTGGCAGACCATGAACCAGATTCAACACCACGCCACCGATGACAAAGGCAAGCCCGGAACCAAGAATGGGGCCTAGCTGATAGATGCTCATGGCCAGTGGCAGACGATCGCGTGGGAAGTAGTCACCAAGCAGCGAATTGGTGGCCGGAGTCAGAGTCGCCTCGCCGACGCCGACCCCCATGCGTGCGAGGAGTACCTGCCAGAAGTTCTGCGCCAGTCCGCAGGCGGCGGTCATGATTGACCAGAATCCGATCCCGAGACTGATGATGACCGTTCGATTGCGGTTATCTGCAAGCCATGCGATCGGCAGGGCCGCCATGGCATAGAAAACGGCGAAGATGCCGTACAACCAACCGATCTCGGAGTCCGACAGATCAAGATCGTGTTTCATCGGCTCGACAACGATGGCCACTATCTGCCGGTCGACAAAGGAGACCAGCGAGGCAAGTACCAATAGGGCGAGAACGCTCCAGCCAATGAAAGGACGGGGAAATGGTTTGGTCAATCGAATCTGCCTTCAACGGTTGATTTGAACGGCGCGTAACAGACTAGACAATCCTCTGATTCTCGTTTCGCGTGTGGATTCATTCACAGCCACTGCGAGCGACTTGTCACGATCAGCGAACCGAAGACCTGGCTTCCTGGGCGAGTTCGGCCGTCATGTCAGGGCGCGCATGTTTTTGTTCTTTGGGTCCCGGACGCCTCGATCCCATGGGCATCACATCACATTCACCGGTGCCCGGTTTGTCTACACTGGACCCCATGCGAACGGACGGGCTTCCCGGAAGTTCCTTGAAACAGTCTAACTCTGACAGACGGCGCGAAGCCCGTATACCAGTGACTCTGAACGCACTCGCTCGCTTTCGAAGCGGGAAATCCTGGGTGTGTACGATTCGTGATTTCTGTAGCGCCGGGATGCTCCTCCAGGGGGGTGCCTCGGCCCTTCGTCTCGCGCTTGGCGATTCGGATGACATGGGCCCGCTGGAAATTCGCTTTGCGGTGCCGGGAGACGGTACCGCGCCTGCACAACATCACATCACGGGCACACCCGTTCGCCGAATGGACGACGCACTAGGGTTGCACTTTCCCAAGGGTATGTCTGACGTGATACTGCGTTCACTCATCGCATTTTCGCAGCGAGATCTGGTGGACAGTGAAGCGTCTTTCTCTGGCTTCCCTCCCACAGGAAGGAGTAACTCATCGATCGACGAAGCACAAGCCCGTAAACTGGCCACTGCCTGTGTGAAACCGGCAGCCTTAGCGATCGGCAAGCTGACAGATGAGTTCTTCTCTCTGTTCATCGACGAGTTGAACGGGTGCGAGAAGCGTGCATCGTCGATGGCTGAACGAGATCAGTATCTCTTTGCTCTCAAGGTGATCCCGGACGAAGCGCCTCGCGTTCGAATGCAGCTTGTTCGGGGAGTGACAGATCCGTTCAAGAACTTCACCACACTGCGTCTGCTGAATACCGAAAGGACAATCGCAGTACCGGACGCAGAAATCGCAGCGGAGAAAAAAGGCCCGAGACTCTTCGACAAGGCCCAGTTTGCGTTGGTGGAGAAAGCAGACTTCGAGCAGTGGCTGGTGGTCGCGGAGGCCGTGTCCGCTATCGAACGGCAGCTTGAGGAAGAGATATTTATTCTCAAAACCTGGTTGGGGCTGTTGGTTCCGAGTTGGAAAAACAAGGATTGCAACCCGGTTTTTCCAGCAGCGATTGCGCAGATGCTGAAACAGGCGCTGATGCCTCTGGATTTCAGAGAAGAAGTCATCAGGGTAGCCTTTACCAGTTTTGGACGGATTGCCCAATCCCGGCTTGGTGCGTTTTACGACAAACTCATAAGAAGTCTCGAAAAGACCGGGATGTTCCCGAGCGCGCGGAGTCTGGTGGCTCCGAAAAATCCCGTTCGAACTTCAACGACTCCACACGACCCCAGCCAGACCGGACACTCTGCTGCAGGCCCTGCATCGCCATCTATACCTGCCCGAAATGAACCCTCGACAGTGCCAGTCAAAGGCGCATCCAGTCTCGTGTCAACGAAGCCTCTGGGTCCAACGGATGCCGCGCCCCCCGGTGTAGCTGAGCTAGTGTAGTGCTGCATTCTGTTTAGAGCTTAACTTCGAATTCGCGCGAATAACCTTTTGCAGGATGTCCTGAGCGCTCTTGGTCCATATGAACGGTTTGGGTTGA
>CAMDVY010000499.1 GCA_945878745.1 Klebsiella pneumoniae
TGACCTGGAACTCCTGCAGATTGCCGAGGCTGTCGAGGCAGCTACCGGCTGGCAAAGGCATCATCCGCCAACGGAATGATTCACGGCGCGGGCTCGGCTGATGTCCTGTCACCCGTAAATCTGCGGCTTCCGGTTAACCCACGGCAACACAGCTTCCAGTTGGCTCGCGAGACTGTACAGGGTCTCTTCGTCGCCGAGCCGTCCGGCAAATTGCATGGCCAGCGGCAGACCGGCCTTCGACTGCCATAACGGCAACATGATGGCGGGCTGGCCGGTGGTGTTGAACAAGGCGGTGAACGCGGAATAGTTGCAGACGATCTGATCCCACCAGGCGAGCAGATCAACGCCGCTCGCGTTCTGGTCGAGATCACCGAGTTGCGCCACCTCCCGGGCGAGCCCCGGGGTGAGCAGAACATCGTATCGCCGCATGACCTGGCCCACGACCCGGGAGACAGCGTTCTGAACGCCCATGGCGCGTTCCATGTCCATGCTGTTGACCGTCTTCGCGTACTGGTACGTTGCGAGCGTGACTGCTTCCGTGGTCTGTGCATTGATCGGCCGACCAGTCATCTGCGAGAAGGCTTCCATGCCGGCACCCAGCGTTGCCGCCCAGAGTTTCACCGTGGACTGATTGAAAGAATCACTGTCGTACTTCAGGCGCACCGGTTCGCAGTGGTGACCGAGAGACTCGAGTAGTTGTACGGTGTCATTCAGCCGGGCACGAATTTCCGGAGTGATCGCACGACAACCGGGCAGCCGGTCGATCACACCGATGGTCAATGTGCCAGGCGGGGTCATCGCGGCAGCGAGAAAACTCCGCTTCGGCGGTTCGGCCACATAGAAATAACCGTCATCCGGTCCGGCTACAGCATCGAGCAACGCCGCAGAATCGCGGACGCTGCGGGTTTCGGCGAACTCCACCGCGAGTCCCCAGAGGGACAGGCCACCGTCTGGTCCGCCAGGTGTTCGTCCCCGCGTGGGTTTCATGCCGACGACGCCGTTGCAGGCCGCCGGAATGCGGATTGAACCACCACCATCGTTGGCATGTGCGATCGGTACCATGCCGCTGCCGACGGCAGCGCCAGCACCACCGGAGGAGCCACCTACGGAGTGATCGAGGTTCCAGGGGTTGCGTGTCGGCCCGTACTGCAGTGCCTCCGAGCTGGCATTGAAAGCCATCTCCGGGGTTGTGGTCGTGCCGATGGTCACGAGGCCGGCCGCGTTGCAGCGACGCATCAATTCGGTGTCCGAGTCGTAGGAGAGATCGGCACCCAGACGCGATCCGTGAGATGACTTCTGCCCTTTGAAGTGCATGCCGAATTCCTTGATCAGGAACGGCACACCACGAAACGGTCCTGATGGGATGCCTGCGCCAATCTGCTTCTTCGCATGTTTGGGCAATTGTTGTACGACGCAGTTGACCTGCGGGTAGTGCCGCTGGATCACGTCGAACGCGCTGTCGACGAGATCCTGGATGGACACCTCGCCGCGACGAACCAGTTCCGCAAGGCCAAGACCGTCGTGGTGACTATATTCCTTGAAGATCATGCACTGAGCCCCCAGTTGACCGTCTGCGAGGACAGGATGGTCTCATCGTGGAGAAAAAATATCGACATCGCTTCTGGGATTGGAGTACGACCAACGAACATGGATACTCGTAGTTGTCGATGAGCGACACAGACATTCACAGGGCGCCCAGGGGTATGGATTTAGAGCGTGTGGGATCGATGTCGAAGACAATCGGGATCCGTTTCTATCATCCTTGAAAAATGCCTTGTAGAGTGTGTCCCAGGACGGAACGGGAAAGGTATGAGAGTCGAATTGCATCATTCCATGTTGCGTAACGTTTATGGCTCACCTGCATGAATCGTCGCAGTCTCGTCCATGGCCTTGTCTTGACCGCCGCCGCTCCGTCCATCTGCGTTCCTACATCTGGATCGACAAGGCGCCGGCAGGCACTCCACAGTCTTTTTGTGTCCAGGTCGGCGGCCATCCAGGTCGGTCGGCAGTCGATTGATCAGAAGATCCTGCTGTTCGAAGAGAGTGATCTCTGGCAGTTCGTTGGCGTGCATGATCCTCAGACCGCGGACGAGTCGCTGCACATTTTGTTCGAGAAACAGCGTCAGATCGATTTTGGCCGCAAGGAACTGGTGCGTTTGGACGGGTGGTTTCTGGCGCGCTCCGAGGTTGCGGCCTGCGTGTTGCTCGTGATCACAGCTTGAGGATGACTTTCCGGTGATTATCGACTACGCGGATGAGGCCGTTTCCAGCGACATTCGTGACGAGATCTGCATAGTCGGCGCCGGCGCTGCGGGGATAGTACTGGCCTGTACTCTCGCTGAGCGGGGTCTCAACGTTGCTTTGCTTGAAAGCGGTGGGCTTGTTTATGACGAAGCCACCCAGTCACTTAACGAAGGAGACAGCATCGGGCAGGAATTCGCCAGTCCCGAACGCTGCCGGCTTCGTTTTCTCGGTGGAACTACCAATCATTGGCAGGGCTGGTGTGCCCCCTTGAATCAGTCAAGCCTGCAGGTGCGGAAATGGCTTCCGCACAGCGGTTGGCCGATCGACTTCGACGAGATTGCGAAGCACTATTCCACGGCAGGCAACTGGTGTGAAATCGGACCAGAAACGAACCTCGCAACCGTCCCCGGCCTGCCGGATTTTGACCTGTCCAGGCTCGATGTTCGCACGTGGCGATATAGCCCGCCAACCCGGTTTGGTGCGGTGTATCGCTCGCGACTTGAAACCCTTCAGAGGGTCCGGGTGTTCCTTCACTGTAACGTGATCCGCCTTGTTACCAATGCGGCAGGGAACGAATTGGACCATCTTTGCGTTAGCACTGTGAACGGAAAGAAGGGAAATGTGAAGGCTTCAACGTTCGTGCTTGCCACTGGTGGCGTAGAGAACACTCGACTGTTGCTCATGACCAACGAGTCTGAACCAGCGGGTCTGGGCAATCGTTCAGATACGCTGGGTCGATTTTTCATGCAGCATATCGAAGTAGGTGCCGCTCGCCTCGATGGCAGGGGCGCTAGTGTACTGATGCATTCTTGAATATACCTATATGGTGTGATTGTGTAGACTTGTTACCAACCCAGATGTTGGAGCGAACAAGTGCGAGTTGCGTCGAAGATCGAACTGGATGAAACAGCACGCAAGGAATTGGTGAAGCTGTCGCG
>CAMDVY010000500.1 GCA_945878745.1 Klebsiella pneumoniae
TCGGTGCCTGCACAAAAATCAGGCCTGGTCATTTCGGCGCGGAAGAAACAATAGATCTGGTTGATGTGCGGCAGACTGAACATCGTGTACAACTCGATGATGTCGACGTTGGCACACGCTTCTTCCAGGGTTTCTCGAGCCGCACCGGCTGCTGCCGTTTCACCGTTCTCGAGATATCCCGCTGGGAGAGTCCAGAAGCCATGGCGTGGTGCGATGGCCCGTTGAGCGAGCAGCACCTTGTCTTCGTGTGTTACCAGGCAACCTGTCACGACTCGCGGATTCTGATAATGGACCGTGCCGCAACCATCGCAGATATAGCGAGGTCGGCTATCTCCTTCCGGGATGCGTGAAACGACGGGGTTGGCGCAATGGCTGCAGAAATTCATGTGTCCATTCTACTGGACGAATGACAGCTTTCGCCAAGCCACGAACAGGTTGATCGCGATGCGGTGTGACGGGGCAGGCAAAACCTGCAGAGCAAAAAAAGAAATTTGACGTGTCAGACCGTCCTCACATCAATGGGGCGGCCTTTTCATGGGAATGACGTCTGCCATGCGTGGCTTCGCTTCCGGTACAGGACCGTCGCCGATGGCGTCTTCCGGCTTCAGAAAGCAACGATTCAGTTCAGCGAGTGTCCAGCACATCATTTCTGACAGCTTGATGGTGGCCGCCATGGGAGAGCGGGCGCGCTGTCGCTCCATATCGATCTGAAACGCGAGTCCTTTGAGCCGCTGTCGTTTCAGCGGATCGATCTGGCCGTCGATCACCGCGTCTGTCAGCCGCTTGCGCAAGCTTTCCAGAGCCTTTGGATCGTGTCGTGCCAAATCCACCAGGACATCAAACTCTGGCAGTTCTCTCATGGTCTTTTTGAACTCGTCGTACTTCCGAGATCGGGTACTATGCGGATGAGCAGCTTGTGAAAGATACGAGTGTTCTGTAGGGCAATTGTGAGTCCGGGGCGCGGGTGTTGCCGGTCCTTCTACACGCAAGGCCCGCAAAGGCAAAAAGGGTGGGATCGGTGTGACAAAGGGGAGGGTCAGATGTTGATGAGTCTGGGTAGTGTACGGGTGCGCGCCAAGGGGTCGTTCTATGTTGCCGACACTGCGCGTGTCATCGGTAATGTTCTGCTCGAAGACAACGCAAGTGTGTGGTTCGGTGCCGTTATTCGTGGTGACAACGAGCTGATCACCATTGGCGAAAACACCAACGTGCAGGATGGCGCGGTTCTGCATAGCGATCCCGGCTTTCCGTTGACGCTCGGCAAAAACGTAACCATCGGTCACATGGCAATGTTGCATGGATGTCAGGTCGGTGAAGGTTCCTTGATCGGAATTGGCGCGGTGGTATTGAATGGCGCAAAGATTGGTCGCAATTGTCTGATCGGTGCCAAGGCGCTGGTCACAGAAGGCAAGGAAATTCCTGACAATTCCATGGTCGTTGGTGCGCCTGCCAGGGTTGTTCGTACCTTCACGGATGAGCAGGCGGCAGCGCTGCTGCGTAACGCGCGCCACTATGTGCAGAACGGTCGAAGGTTCACCGCAGAGCTGGCTGAACAGGAGCAGGCTGATGCGTGGCAAGGCTGAGTTGCTCCCTTCCATCGGCACGCCTGGGGCGAAGCGAAACACCCGGGTATTGATGCTCGGCTCCGGCGAGCTTGGCAAGGAAGTGGTGATCGAACTGCAGCGTCTTGGTGTCGAGACCGTCGCGGTTGATCGATATGCCGGCGCTCCGGCAATGCAGGTGGCACATCGCTCGCATGTCATCAGCATGCAGGATGGCGCGGCGCTGCGCCGCGTCATTGAAGAAGAACAACCGGACCTGATCATTCCTGAAATCGAGGCGATCGCCACGGCCACCTTGGTTGAGCTCGAGCAGGAGGGCTTTCACGTCATCCCGACTGCGCGCGCTGCACAGTTGACGATGGATCGGGAAGGCATTCGCCGCCTTGCGGCAGAGCAGCTTGGTGTGCGGACGTCGCGATACGAATTTGCTGATAACGAAGCTGCATTCGTTGATGCCGTCTCGCGTATCGGGATGCCTTGTGTGGTCAAGCCTGTCATGTCGAGCTCAGGTAAGGGCCAATCCACAGTCAGAACGACTGAAGATGCAGCCGTGGCCTGGGCGTTTGCTCAGGCGGGTGCCCGGGGAGGTGTGGGAACACGCAAGGTCATCGTTGAAGGGTTCGTGGAATTTGACTACGAAATCACGCTGCTCACCATTCGACATGTTGGCGGTACGAGTTTTTGCCCACCCATTGGCCATCGACAGGAACGCGGGGACTATCGAGAGTCCTGGCAACCACAGCCCATGACGCCGGCGGCATTGGCGAAAGCCGAACGGATTGCGCGATTGGTAACGGATGAACTCGGTGGCAGGGGCCTGTTTGGCGTGGAGTTTTTTGTCAAAGGCGATTTGGTGTACTTCAGTGAGGTCAGCCCGCGTCCGCACGACACCGGCATGGTCACGATGATCAGCCAGGACCTCTCCGAATTTGCACTGCACGCCAGGGCAGTGCTTGGCCTGCCGATTCCCAATATCCGCACGCGTGGACCGGCGGCATCATCGGTATTGCTGGTGGAAGGCCATTCGCAGGATGTTGTTTTCCAGGAACTTCACTCTGCTCTCGCGGAACCTGATACTCAGGTGCGTCTCTTCGGTAAGCCGGAAGTGGATGGTGAACGGCGCATGGGCGTCGTGCTGGCGCTCGGGGCCTCTGTCATGGAGGCTCGTCAACGAGCGAACCAGGCGGCAGCAATCGTGAAATTTGATCTGCAATGAACAGTCTGGATCCTGCAGTTGGGCCTGAGCTCCGGCGAACACCTGCTCAGGAATTCACCAGCGCACTCGACGGCGTACTCGTGGTTTCCGTTGAGCAGGCGGTTGCGGCACCGCTGTGCACATCACGGTTGGCGGAGGCTGGTGCTCGCGTCATCAAGATCGAAAGACCGGAAGGTGACTTTGCTCGTGGTTATGACCGAGCCGCCGCTGGCTTGAGTGCTTATTTTGTCTGGCTCAACCGCGGCAAGGAATCGGTCTGCCTCGATTTGAAGGTCGCGGCTGATGCCCGATTGCTCGCAGACATGATCACGAAAGCCGATATCTTTGTGCAGAACCTTGCACCGGGAGCGCTGGCACGCCTTGGTTTTGACAGTGCAGTCTTGCGCACGAGACATCC
>CAMDVY010000501.1 GCA_945878745.1 Klebsiella pneumoniae
CTCGGTACCTTCGCCATATTTCCTTCCATGGACATAACGCTGAGTACCATGTCGGTAATGGCACTGATCCTGGTGCTGGGTATCCTGGTTGATGATGCCATCGTTGTCGGCGAGCGAGTCTACGGATTCGAACAGATGGGCTACAGCCAGACGGAAGCCGCAATCAAAGGCACCGCCGATGTGGCCATCCCGGTCATCTTTGGCGTGCTCACCACAGTCGCTGCCTTTCTGCCGCTGATCATGGTGTCGGGGCGCATGGCATCATTTTTTGGTGTCATCGGCTGGGTGGTGATGATTGCGTTGATGGTGAGCCTGATTGAAGCAACCTGCATTCTGCCAGCGCATCTCGCCCACAGAAAAAACACCCCTCCTTCAACGCGCATTTCGATTGGCTGGAACAAGTTCCAGCGTTCGCTGGCTGACGGACTCGAACGATTTGCCGAGACCAGGTACCGCCCTTTCCTGCAGAAGTGTGTCGACTACCGATACGTCACTGGTGCGGCGAGTCTCGGGCTTCTCATCGTCGCAGTAGCCTTGATTGGCAGCGGACGTGCAGTGTTTGCCTTCTTCCCCGCCATTACCGGTGACCAGGTGTTTGCCACACTGGAGATGCCGGAAGGGGTGTCCGTGGATGTGACATCCCGGGCAGCGGAAAAAATCGAAGCCGCAGCGGACCAGCTCGCCACCGAACTGGAACAGGAACTGGGCATCGAAAATGTGGTGCTCTACAAGTTCACAACCATCGGCAAGTTTGCTGATCGGGATGGTCCACCACGCAGTTTCAGCACCGGCAAGAGTCACTTGGCTGAAGTGGTCATCGAATTGAAGCCCGCCTCCGAACGCCACAACATGAGTTCGAAAGAAGTGGCAAAACGCTGGCGTGAAATGGTCGGCAGCATTCCTGACGCCGTGAAACTGACCTTCAGCGCCGATTCCTTTTCCGCCGGCGAAGCTCTGAACTACCAGATGCGGGGAACAGACGTCGCCGAGTTGCAACAAGCTGCCGCCGAGATGCGCGGGGAGCTTGCCCGTTATGCCGGTGTCATGGATATCACCGATTCGTTTCGGGCCGGCAAACAGGAAATCAAACTCAAGCTTCTACCCGAAGCGCGCACGCTGGGGCTCACGCTTTCTGATCTCGCCTCGCAGGTGCGCAACGCGTTTTATGGTGCAGAAGTCCAGCGCATCCAGCGCGGTGAAGACGAGGTCAAGGTGATGGTGCGGTATCCAGAGGCCGAGCGATCATCGATCGGCAATCTGGAAGACATGTACATCCGCACGCCGGCCGGCATTGAAGTACCCTTCAACAGCGTCGCGCGTTTCGAACTCGGTCGTGGTTACTCGACCATCAATCGAACGGACGGACGCCGCGTCATTCGCGTGACCGGCGATGTTGACCGCACACAAACCAGCCCCGAGGAAGTGAACGCGAGTATCCAGAAGGAAGTCCTGCCCAGGATCCGCGCCAAGTATCCCGAAATCACCATCGGTTTGGGTGGCGAACAGGAAGAACGTGTCAAGGCCTATACCGGTCTGTTGGTCGGTTCGGTGCTGTCCTTGATCCTGATCTTCGCGTTGCTGGCGATTCCCTTGCGCTCCTACATGCAACCGGTAGTCATCATGAGCGTGATCCCGTTCGGGGCCATCGGAGCTATCGTGGGCCACGTCATCATGGGCTTTCAGCTCTCGTTCTTCTCTGCACTGGGTATCGTTGCGCTGTCCGGTGTCGTCGTTAACTCAAGCCTGGTCCTGGTGGACTACGTCAATCGAGAGCGAAGAGTCGGCGTGGACCGGATTAAGGCAGTGATGGATGCCGGTGTCGTGCGATTCCGTCCGATCATGCTGACGTCGGTGACGACGTTTGCAGGATTGATCCCGACCATGTATTCCACCACGCCAGCGACGATGTTCTTCATACCGATGGCTATCTCACTCGCCTACGGTGTCCTGTTTGCAACGGTGATCACCCTCTTGCTGGTGCCCGCTCTCTACATGATCATCGATGATCTGTTCGGTTGGGACACCGTCGCCCAAGGACAGAAGGATGATGATGTCATCCTGAAGACGCTAGAGACTGTCAAGACCACGTTACCGTCCCAGTCGGATGCGGGCTGACAGCGGCCACAGCAGAAACATGACTGTAGCAATCGACATCACCAGCGCGGCTGGCCTTTCCCATAGAAATAACCAGCCGCCATCGTAGAGAATGAGCGATCGCTGCAGGTTGTCTTCGAGATAACCGCCGAGGATAAAACCAAGCAATAACGGGGCCAGTGGAAAGTCGAGCAATCGCAGACCGACAGCGAACACCGCAACGACCACCATAACCGTCACATCCATCGGATCAAACGACACGAGATAGACGCCCAGCAGACAGAACAGCAGCACGATCGGCATCAGGATCGGCTGCGGAACACGCAGCAATCGTGCGAGCCATGGAATCATCGGCAGATTGATGACGAGCAGCATCAGGTTGCCCAGAAACATGGAAACAATAACGGACCAGAAGACTTCCGGGTGATCCACATAAAGACGGGGGCCGGGTTGCAGGCCATGGGCGATCAACGCGCCCAGCATGATGGCAGTAGTTCCTGATCCAGGGATACCAAGCGTCAACAAAGGAACAAACGAACCGGTGGAGGCTGCATTGTTGGCACACTCCGGGGCTGCAACCCCACGTGGGTTGCCTTCGCCAAATGCGGGCGCCACGTTCGGCCCGGCCAGTTTTTTCTCCATGGCATAGGCGAGGAATGACGCAACCGTCGCTCCTGCGCCAGGCAGCACACCAACCAGGAATCCTGTGACGGAATGGCGAGCCACCGGCGCCGCTATGTCACGGACATCTTGCCTCGACAATCGCAGGTCCCGGGTCTGCGTAGTATGAATATGGGCCCCATCATTCATCCGATCCTGCAGGATGACGAGCACCACTTCTGCCAACGCATAGGTAGCCATCGCGATGAGAAGAAAACTGAGCCCATCCACCAGTTCAAGCTGACCGAAGGTAAGCCTCGGCATTCCGGAAATGCCGTCCGTACCGACCGTCGCCAGCATCATGCCGACGATAGCCATCGCATAACCACGCAGCACCTGCCCTTCACCCGAGAGGGATGCCACCGCAGCAAGACCCATGGCCATCATGGCGAAGTACTCTGGCGACTGGAACGTCA
>CAMDVY010000502.1 GCA_945878745.1 Klebsiella pneumoniae
AATTTCGCCATTCGGGTGAGCCGCAGTGTGCACGTTGAAGTACCATTTCTCTGCGAGCAGGTCGGCGACCTGTGCGGGGGTCAATTTCACTTCGCCAGAGTTTGGACTGGTAACCGACCCGGTCAGTGGGATGACTACAGATGCGTTCACGCCAGCAGCCGCGGGGCCATGGAAGTGCGCACCGGTTACCGGTCCCGTAAGTCCGCTGAATTCAAGTTTCCATTTGAGTGAAGTACGTTCGTTGTTCAGCGTCACACGAAGAGTTCCTTCGCCTGTTGTGCTGACGGACGGAACCTCGGATGTTCCGGTGAGCGTCGATGCGAAATGCGCTGCATGCGGGTTTGCCGCTTGAGCGGAAACACCCCAGAACATGCAGCACGCAACGAGCGCAACCTGCGCAGATCTGGTTTTAATGTTCATGATGTTAGGGTCCTTGTCATGGTAGACGGTTGGTAGACGAAACAGGGTTTTGCTGACTGATCACCTGCATTCTTCCGCCAATAGAGTGCTTCCTACTGTGCGTTCGCGAACCGAAATGTCGATGTCACTCCGGAGATCCTTTCCATCGGCAGCGACTGAGACAGAGCGATGTCGGAGCCGAGTGGTGGCTCGGGCGTTCTTGGAGAACGGAGGCCGGGAGACCGGGGAAGAGATTGATGGAGTGCAGCCGTCGGCGGGTTGAAAACTCGACGTTGGTAAAACGCACGGATCTGGAACGTACTCCTCATTTTTGTGAAAAATCTGACCATTCCTTCAGTTTCTGTACAGAAATGGCTTCGATTCACGCTCGGAAACAGCGATTTCATGATACTAAGTGCATGAATAATAAAGAAAATAATGGGATTCTAGAAAATGAAGCAGGTTTGCGACTTTTTTCATTTTTATCTCCATTTTTTCTTCATTTTACAGAATGACCGGCGTATAGTTCCTGCCATGTCGGGGTAACCAGTCTTCAGGCTGGTGTCGACAAGTAGTTTTGGCGGTGATCCGGAGTGGAGAGACGAATCAACACCCGGAGTCGCGGGAGGTTTCAGACGATGTTGCGACAGAGAACGATAAGGAAACCGGTGCACGCGATAGGAATCGGCGTGCACTCAGGTAAAAAAGTCCGTATGACAATGCGCCCTGCCGGGGAGAATACGGGTATCACCTTTGTGCGCACTGACATCGAAGCTCGTACTTCGGTGCCGGCGCAGGCACAACTCGTCTCTGACACCACGCTGTCGACCAGCATCGCCTCCAATGGCGTGCAGATCGCAACGGTTGAGCATCTCATGTCCGCTCTGTGGGGCCTGGGTATCGACAACCTCATCGTCGAATTGTCCGGCGAAGAAGTGCCGATCATGGACGGCAGTGCCGGACCGTTTGTCGATCTGATCAAGACGGTTGGTATCGTCAACCAGGACGCACCGAAGCAGTTCATTCGCATCAAGCGCGAAATCGAAGTGTCACAAGGTAACGCACGCGCCGTACTGAAGCCGTACTATGGCTTCAAGGCGAGTTACACGTTTGTGGCAGATCACAGCGTCTATAACCGTTACCCCAAGACAGCAACGCTGAACTTCTCGAACGTGTCGTACTGTGACGAAGTCAGTCGCGCCCGTTCATTTGGCTTGCTGAAGGAACTACCTCAGGCGCAGGCGATCAATCGCTGCCTCGGTTCCAGCTTGCAGAATGCGGTGGGCATCGATGATGAACAGGTGCTCAACGACGGCGGGTTGCGTTATCACGACGAATTCGTGAAGCACAAGCTTCTCGACGCGATCGGCGATCTCTACCTGCTGGGCCGGCCGGTGCTGGGAGAGTTTGAAGGGTATATGTCCGGCCACGCCATCAACAACAAGCTGGCACGAGCTCTGTTGCGTTGCGAAGATGCGTGGGAACTGGCGTCTTTCGTCGATGCACGACGTCCGAGCGACCGCGATCCGATTGTCCAGCCGGAAGCAATCGCATTCTGAACCCCAGGGTTGCGCGTGGTGATCCATGCCGCAACCCGATCAACCTGATCGAATCATCTCTTCATGCATAGTCATGAGGAATCCACGTATCGCCGCCTCCGCTTCAACGCGTGGCATCAAACCCTGACGTTCCAGTTCCGTCGCGATATCGGCGAGGGATCGTTTGCCATCAATCATCGACATGATCCAGGCATGGATTCGTACCGTGGCCGCCTGGGTGGCAAACGCCGGCAGCAGGGGGATGGCGGACGCACTGCCAGTCAGCCATTCCGGCAGGCGCTGGATGGTGTTTGACGCGTTCGACTCTCCTGTCTTTCGCACCTTCCAGGTCACGATGAGTTCGTGACGACGCTGTCGGCTGTGAGGTGACTGCAGGTATGGCAGTTCGTCTTCTCGCATGACCTCAATGGCGAATCCCGCAGATTCAAGCGCTGATTCAACCTCGTCCCGCATCAGGTTCTGGGCAGGTTGTGCCTGGTCGAAAGCCAGCGATCCCTGATTTACCCACACACCATCGGGACGCAATAGTGAATTGATCAGATTGGCGATGACCGGGAACGGTTGATCGAGTACATCGATCAGCCAGTGGGTGAGTACCACCGGACACGCCTTGCGTCGAATCGGTGGATGCAGGGCGTTGCCAACAAGATGGCGCACGTGGCCCGAGCCGCCGATTGCACGCAGTGCATGCTCGATGCAGACATCATCCGGCCGAATCGGCGCCAGCGGAAACTCGGTGAAAGATCTCGTCTCCCCGCTGCACATCTGTTGCGCCAGCAGAACCAGCAGTGGATTGCTGTCCAATGCGATGACGGGACGGGTCTTGCCCAGTTCGAATGCCAGGCGCCCGGCGCCTGAGCCGAGTTGGAGTATTGGCTCGTCAGATGGCAGCAGTGGTTCCAGTAACGCAAGCGCAGAGTTGGTCTCGCTGTCACCCCATACCCAATCCCTGACAATGTTGTTGGCATAACTCGACGGCGCGTGATGGGAGGGCAGGCGGGTCTGTAGTGCGAGGAGGGTTTCCCGCGCTGCGCCACGATCTTCACCAAGCATTGGCTGGAGGATGGTTTCCACCGCTTGTCGCTGTTGTTCGTACCCTTTGGCGAGTCGTTGCAACCGGGTGCGAGTTGGACCCGTTGCACTGGCGGCCGCTTGTTTGGCCTGGCCCGCTCTCCGGTTCAGATTCTGTCGTTCCAGTCGCCA
>CAMDVY010000503.1 GCA_945878745.1 Klebsiella pneumoniae
GGCAGCCGCGCCAAAACCCGCAGGCGAGGCCAGACTGATTGCCGAGCTGTATCGTGGTTTCATGGACGAGCAGGCTATCGAAGCCGCTGGTCTGAAACCGCTGGACGATCTGTTCGCAGACATCGCCACCCTGAAGACCCATGACGACGTCTGGCGGGCGTTCGGGCGACTGGCAGTACAGGGTGTGGAATCGCCCGTCGGGCTGTTCACGGAAACCGACGCCGACAATCCGGATCTGGTACTGGCTTATGCCTGGCAATCGGGCCTCGGCCTGCCGGATCGGGACTACTACTTTTCCGATGAACCCAAACTCAAGGCCGCACGCGAGGCCTATGTTGCACACATCGCCCGTCTCTACGCACTTGCTGGCTGGGCTGATGGTGACGTTGACGCACAGAAATTGCTGGCGCTGGAAACCGTTATCGCCAATCACCATTGGACCCCCGTGCAGAATCGGGATCGGCAGCGAATCTATCGGAACAAGTTCACCCTCATCAGTGCCTGGGAACACACCAACGGCCTCGACTGGCGTAGCTGGTTCGCAGCCCAGGGTTACATCCAGCAAGGCGAGTTCGTGCTGGCCCAGGACACCTACTTCGCAGCCTTGAAGGACATCGTACATGCCCATGATGTCGAGACCTGGAAGCGTTACCTTCGCCTGCGAACGCTCAAGACCTTCGCGTCCTATCTGCCAAAGGTCATCGACGCGGAAAATTTCGACTTCGAAGGAAAGACACTACGTGGTCAACAGACGCAGCGTGAGCGCTGGAAGCGGGCGATGTCATTGATCGATCAACTGGCCGGTGAGCCCCTCGGCAAACTGTATGTGGCTCGCTATTTTCCGGAAGCCTCCAAAGCCAGCATTCGCGCCCTCGTCGAAGAGCTTCGGGTGGCCTATCGGCAGAGCATCGAACGCAATGACTGGATGAGCGACGTAACCCGAGCCGCCGCCATCGCCAAGCTCGACTCCTTCGACATGAAACTGGGATACCCGGATGTCTGGCGAGATTTTTCCAGCCTCGCGACATCGCCAACCGATCTGCTGGGCAATGTCCGCCGAGCCACCGCGTTCGAACACGCGTTTGCCATCAGCCACATCGGCAAGGCACCGGATCGCAACGAATGGGGAATGACGCCCCAGACTGTCAATGCCTACTATCGACCCACCGCCAACGAAATCGTCTTTCCGGCAGCGATCCTGCAGCCCCCCTTCTTCGATCCGTCGGCCGACGATGCCGCCAACTATGGCGCAATCGGCGCCATCATCGGGCATGAATTCAGCCATGGTTTTGACGACCAGGGACGCAAGTTCGATGGCACCGGCAGGCTCCGTGACTGGTGGCAACCGGATGATGCGGAGCGTTATGAAGCCCGGGCGAAACGCCTGGTCACGCAGTTCAACACCTACGAGCCACTGCCGGGCACAAAGATCAATGGCGAATTGACCCTGGGCGAAAACCTGGCTGACCTTGCCGGAGTGACCATGGCGTTTCGGGCCTACATGATTTCCCTGGGCGGCAAGCCGTCACCCGTGATCGACGGGCTTACCGGGGAGCAACGCTTCTTTATTGCTTACGCGCAGGCGTGGCGACTGAAGGCCCGGGACGAGTACCTGCGTCAAACGCTCCTCACCGATTCACATTCACCGGCCGAATATCGTGTGACGGGCATTCTGAAAAACGTTCCGGAATTCCACGCGGCGTTTGGCGCGAAGGACGGGGATCGACTCTATCTTTCGCCAGCTGATCAAGTGCGAATCTGGTAGCCCCAGAGAAACAAGAGCGAGTTGCGACCGACTACGCCCCAGCGCATAGTCACCACTGAATACATCGAGGACTCAACATGACCAACACCCGTCGTTCCTTCATGCAGTACCTCACACTCGCTGGCGTCAGCGCCACGACGCTGTTCAGGGGCAGCGATGCAAAAGCCGCTGTCGCAATGGGTCGTGAAGCAGCGGGGCTTGCCGAGCCGTGGCCGGAGATGACCTATCGCACCCTGGGGCGTACCGGATTCAAGGGCAGCCGACTCGTGTTCGGCTGTGGCGCGGCCCTGTCAAGTCGTCGGCAGGACCGCCTGCTACATACCGCCTTCGATGCCGGGGTCAACGTCTTCGACGTCGGCTACAAACACTATTACGACCAGGCTGAAAAACACCTCGCACCTTTCCTCAAACAACGTGGCGATCGCATCTTTCTGATTTCCAAAGCCATCGTGCCGATTGACAAGGCGGCCCACGAAACACCCTCTGCGGCAGAATTGAAAAGCGCTGCGGTTAAATGGAGCGCGTTGCTCGATGAAAGCCTGCTCGAAATGAAGGTCGAACACGTCAATGCCTACTACCAGATGGGTGCCAACAATCCAGCCGTGATTGGCAGTGAAGAGCTTTATCGTGCGTTTCAGGACGCCAAGGCTGCCGGCAAGGTTTCACACCTCGGCCTAAGCACCCACCAGAATGCCGAAGCCGTGCTGACCAGGGCCATCGAGACCGGCTGGTTCGATCTTGCACAGATCGCTGTCACGCCCGGTGGCTGGTATGACTGGGAAACCAGGAAGGTGCTGCCCAATAGCCCGCCGATGCAAGCGCTGAGACCTTTGTTTGATCGGGCGAGGAACTCAGGCATGGCGCTGATTGGCATGAAGGCCGGACGGTTCCTGGCAGGCCGAAATTTCCTTGGTGCCGGCGACTCCAGTGCGTTCGATGGTCAATACAGCAACGCGTTTCTGAAAGCGTCTCTCTCACCATTCCAGCGCAGTTATGCCTATGTGCTGGCGAATGGTCTGGACGCGGTGAATGCCGACATGCAGAACATGCCGCACCTGAAGGAGAACTTCATTGCAGCTGCAACTTCGCATACCTATTTCCCGGACGAAGCCGGGACCATGCTGAGTTGAACCTCCAGGGTTTGGCCTCACAGCTGTCCGCGGAGGGAGACGACTTGATCAGGTCTGCGTAGACTCGCGCGATCCATCCTTGGGACGACCGTTGTGCGCACCCTCTTCTACCAACCCACTGCCGGTATTGCCGGCGATCTGCATCTGGCCGCCCTGCTCGATCTGGGTGTGCCGCTCGCACACCTTGAAAGCGAACTGGCCAGGCTGAATCTTACAGGGCAGTTTCGTCTGGAGGTTACCCCCTCGTGGAAGATGGGGATTGGTGG
>CAMDVY010000504.1 GCA_945878745.1 Klebsiella pneumoniae
TGCTGGAGGAAACAGCGCCAAAATCGGCGCTGTGGATGCAGGACGGCACGTTACATCAGTTGGTGGCCGTACTGGTGACACTGGGAGTCCTGTATGGGATTGGCATTTTTACGTCCTTGTTGCTCGGCAAACGAATCGTCTCCTGGCTCGAGTCGCTGGTTAGTCGATTACCGCTGGTACAGACCATCTACGGCGGCACCAAGCGGTTTCTGCAAAGTGTGAGTGCACCACCGGCGACCGGGCAGCGTGTTGTACTGATCAGCTTCCCGACTTCTCGCATGAAGGCGGTGGGGTTTCTGACCACGGTGATGAAAGACAAACAGACCAACCGGGATCTGGCCGTGGTGTACGTTCCAACTGCACCGAACCCGACGTCGGGCTACATCGAAATCGTGCCGATTGAAGATGTGGTGCAGACAGACTGGACCGTGGAACAGGCCATGACGTTTGTCATGACCGCAGGTGCGACGTCGCCAGCGACAGTGAGCTATTCAAACCCGCCACCGGATCATTCAGGCGTTCCCTAGATCCGCAACTCACGAAGCTCCGGATCATCGTGTGCGTGCGCCCACAGCACTTCAAAGTCCTGGAAGAACCGACGCGCGGCAACCACCGCGTTGCGGTGAAGTGAGCCTTGAGGTTCACGCCAGTCCGGCAACAACCAGTAACCCGAATGATCCCAGGCAACGTGGCACGATTCGGGGGCGTCGTAGTCCTTGTCAAGAATGCGGATCGAACACTTGCTCGACAGACGACGAGAGAGCGCCAATAACCGGTGGCTGCGACCGACGATCAGATCACTCGACTGAATCAGTATCCGCGTTCGTGTGTTGGCGGCGCGTCGCGTGAAAGCGGAAATGAGGCTGGTGGTCGCGTCATGGTCAAAGTAGAGCGGATCGAGGAGGTGGCTGAAGATGATCAGCTCCCGCCGTGCCGCGGCCAGCCCCTTGACGAGCGCATCCCGCGCCTGGGCTTCGCCGGTAAACAGGTCTACCTGATGCTGCATTGGTGGTGGGGGTGTGACGATTGGCGCAGGCGATTGGGCCGTGGTCTTTCGCCGGCCCTGTAACTCAGGGGCCGGGATGGCGAGCAGTTTGCGCATCGAGCGATGCGGGATGCCGGCTTCGAAATATTCATCGCCAAACAGCACGAATCCGCCACGCTGGTAAAAACCGATGGCGTGGGTTTGAGCGTGCAGGAACACTTCAATCATGTTCCGGCTCTCGGCTTTCGCAACAGCAGCGGAGAGGAGTTGTTCGCCGATACCCTTGCCTCGTTCATGGGCCAATACCGCCATGCGGCCTATCTGACCTGTTGGCAGAAGACGTGCGCAGCCGACCTCTCGACCTGCCGAGTCCAGCGCCAGGAAGTGACAGGCGTCGTCATCCAGACCATCCCATTCTTCCTGCTCGGACACTTTTTGTTCATGGACAAAAACCGTTGTGCGTATGCGCCGCAGACGGTCTGCATACGTTGCCCAGTCAACCTCGACGACATGCACCTCCATCAGTCGAGGCGCCTGGCCAGTTGCGCAGCCAGTCCGATGTAACGAGCGGGCGTCAACGCTTCAAGTTCGCGGCGCGCCGCAGGTGGCAGCTTGAGGTCATCGAGGATGGCCGAGAAAGTCGAGGCGTCGAGAGTGCGTCCACGGGTCGCGGCCTTGAGTTTTTCGTAGGGCTCGTCCATGCCATGTTTGCGCATGACGGTCTGGACTGCTTCTCCCAGTACTTCCCAGGCGGAATCGAGGTCCTGCTCCATGGCCTGCGCGTTGACCCGCAATTTGCCAATCCCCTTCAATGCGGACTGGTAGGCGATGCTGGAGTATGCGAGAACACTGCCGATCGAGCGAAGCACTGTGGAGTCGGAGAGATCGCGCTGCCAGCGTGAAATCTGCAGCTTTTCGGCCAGATGCAGAGCCAGCGCATTGGCGATGCCGAGATTGCCTTCGGAGTTCTCGAAGTCGATCGGATTGACCTTGTGAGGCATTGTCGAAGAGCCGGTTTCACCTTCCACCTTGGCCTGGCGGAAGTACTCGATGGAGATGTAACTCCAGATATCTCTGTTGAATCCGAGCAGGATCTGATTGAAGCGGGACAGCGCGTGGCAGTACTCAGCGATATAATCGTGGGGTTCGATCTGGGTCGTCAGTGGGTTGTAGGCAAGCCCCAGATGGCTAACGAACCGGGCGGCGAGACTTTCCCAGTCGACATCGGGATACGCCACCGCGTGTGCATTGAAATTACCGACTGCGCCGTTGATCTTGCCCAGAATCTCGATATCGGCCAGCGCCTTTCGCTGTCTTGTCAACCGGTGCGCGAAATTTCGCATCTCCTTGCCAAGTGTCGTTGGCGATGCCGGTTGGCCATGGGTGCGCGACAGCATCGGCAGATCGGCATTGTGGGCGGCGAGGCTGTTGATGGCATCGATGACGTCCTGCATCCGTGGCAGTACCACATCACGTCGACCATGTTCCAGCATCAAGCCATAGGCCAGGTTGTTGATGTCTTCCGATGTGCAGGCGAAGTGAACGAATTCCTTGAATTTCGCGAGTGCTGGGATGTTCGCCAGTCGGTCCTTCACAAAGTATTCGACGGCCTTGACGTCATGATTGGTCGTGCGCTCAAGTCGGGCGTTGTGTTCGGCGTCGGCACTGGAAAATTCCTGGTACACCAGCCGGAAACGAGCCGCATCGGCGGCATCTGGCGCTGGCAATTCCAGTATTTCCGGTGCGCCCGCCAGATGCAGGAACCACTCGATCTCGACCTGAACCCGGAATCGGTGGAGTGCCTGTTCGCTGGCGATCCAGCTCAGATCTTGAATTCGGTTGTGATACCGGCCATCAATGGCTGAGATCGCCGCGAGCGGTGATGGCGTGGTCATGCTTGCAGGGTTCCGTGTCGTGAATTCATGGATTACAGGCTGAGTTCGCCGAGGGCACGTTTCATGGCGTTGCGTTGCAGGAGAAGATGCCACTGGCGGCCGCCAAGCTGATTCCAGGCCCAGGCGAACCGTATCCCGGCGAGCAATATGGCGCGAATCTGTTCCGCTGATTGCACTTCCTGCAGCACTTCCGGGGTGCCAGTGACCTGGATGCGCTGACTCAGTTTGCTGATGGTCTCCTTGTAGATGTCTGCAGCTGCCGTCGTACCGTGTTC
>CAMDVY010000505.1 GCA_945878745.1 Klebsiella pneumoniae
TCAACACGGCCAGTTCCTGCAGGGTGTCATAACCACTGAGCGAGAGATTCTGCACGTCGAAACGAGGATCACGCCGCGCCAGGGATCGCCGCAACAGATTAGGAAATGCCGTATCAGCAGGCATTTCACTGCCAAAGGCAATCGAATCACCCAGTACAACGACGCGTCGGACGTCCTCAGCCTGACTCGGCTCCGGACTGCGAAAGCCAGACGAGTTGACCTTCACATCCGTCTTGAAAGCTCGCCCTTCGCTGCCCGGTATGAGCTCGTAGGCAATGGCCTCGTCACTCGAGCGTCGCAGCACCAGGTCCTTGCCACCCGCCATCGCCTTGAGAGGCTCGTATCCAATCCATCGAAGCACGCCTTCGATCAACAGCCCTGCCACCACCAGACTTGCCAGCACCAATAGCAGGTTGGCAAGCCGGTGGTTCATTGACTGATCCGGGTTCAGCCTTTGGCGCGTGCGCGTGCCAAAGCAGGACGCGCATGGCAGACAGTGGCCCAGCGCTTGATATTCGCATGATGCGAATAGTCCAGCTGCACCATGTCGAGCAACAACATCACCGCTGCGACGTTCAGATCGGCAACGCTGAAGCGGTCACCCAACAGGAATGGTTTTTTTGCCAGTTCCTGATCAAGCACCTTGAAAGGACGTTCCAGACCCTTCGTCGCATTGTCGATCACCGACTGATCACGCTTGTCTGCCGGCATGAACAACCGCTGGATGACAATCTGCATCTGCAACGGCTCGATTTCACTGATGCCCCAGACACTCCATTGCCAGGCTTTGGCTTCGCCCGCCGCATCCCGGGGATAGAGATCACCACCGTAGGTCTTGGCCAGATACAGGTTGATGGCCATGCTTTCAAACAGCACCAGATCACCATCCACCAGCGCCGGAATCCGGCCGTTGGGATTCACTGCCGTGTAGTCAGCCGAGTTCTTGGCATCGCGGAAATGCTGCGGAACATGCTCGTATTCGATACCCGTTTCTTCAATACCCCAGATCGAGCGCAGCGCGCGCGATCCAGAGATTCCATAGAGTTTTCTTGCCATGATGAGTTATGCACTCACCCGATAACCTGGCGGGCGCTTGCCATGTTCATCGAGGACATTGAATTCTTCACCCAGATCTTCAACCCACTGGATCGAGCTCGTACGATCCATCAGCTTGTCCTTCGCCATCAACATGGCTACCACACAGCGACCCACGAACAGGGGCGTCTGGGATTTGGACAGATCCATGCCGCGCTCCTTGGCAGCATCCTGAATGAACTCGGTACTCACCGAACCGGGGTACAGCGATACTGCAGCAATTCCCTTGGGTTTGAGCTCGATGCCCATGTCTGCGGTCAATCGATCCAGGCCTGCCTTGCCCGCGCCGTAGGAACACGAGAAGTGATAACTCTGACCCCCTGGCGAAGACACGTTAACCACGGCGCCACCGGGTGCCGCCTTGAACATCAACTGTGCTGCATGCCAGCTCGCCACATAGTGAGCACGCATGCCGATGCCAACCTGATCATCATAAATCTGGATCGGATGATCCCAGAAACCACCACCCCAAGCCGGTGGACTCGGAATCTTGTAGACGTTATTGATGAGGAAATCGATATGCCCGGCCTCCCGGCCAACCTGTTCGAAGACCTTGGCGATCTGTGCATCCACAGCGTGATCACACTGAATAGCGATGCCCTTCCCGCCTTTTTCCGTGATCTGACGAGCGGTGGTATCGATGGTTCGTTCGCCACTGCCCGTGGTCCGACCTGTCACGTAGACCGTCGCCCCCTGCTCGCCGAGAGCCAGGGCGATGCCCTTGCCAATGCCCCTGCTGGCTCCGGTGACCACTGCCACCTTGCCTGTCAACGCTCCCATTAACTGCTCCTTCAGGACGCCATGCGGTCCAGTCGTTGATGAATGATGCTATCTGCCTGCGCCATGATACGTGACACCAGCTCCTTGCAGGTTGGAATGTCGTGGATGAGGCCCTGGCTTTGTCCTACGGTCCAGATGCCACCATCGATATCACCCGCCCCCAGCACGTTGGCTCGGCCACGTACCCCGGCGACCAATTCGCGAACATCTTCAATCGTCTTGGTCGAATCCTGCTGAATGCGGACCACTTCTTCGGAGATGGCATTCCTCGCAACACGCGAAGTATTACGCAGCGTGCGATTGATCAGCAGCGTGTCCCTCTCCGAGCCATTGACGATCTGCTGTTTCACGTTCTGGTGGATTTTTGCCTCGGTGGTGGCCATGAAGCGCGTGCCCATGTTCACGCCGTCTGCGCCCAGCGCCAGCGCTGCGATCAGACTGCGCCCATCGGCCATGCCGCCGGAGGCAATCACAGGAATCTTGACCTGATCACACGTGGACGGCAGCAGCACCATGATGGTGACGTCATCTTCACCCGGGTGACCTGCACACTCGAAACCGTCGATGCTGATGACATCCACACCAATGCGCTCGGCGGTTACCGCATGCCGGGCGGAGGTGCACTTGTGGATCACCTTGACGCCATTTTTCTTGAAATCCGGTAGATGGGGCTCCGGGTTGCGACCAGCGGTCTCGACGATCTTGACCCCGCCCTCGATGATGGCGCGACGGTACTCATCGTACGGAATCGGATTCAGGGACGGCAGGATCGTCATGTTCACGCCAAACGGTTTGTCGGTCAGTTCGCGTGTCCGGGCAATTTCTTTCATGAGGTCTTCAGCGGAGCTGAACATGTGCGCAGTGATGAATCCCAACGCCCCCGCATTGGCTACCGCGGCCACGAGATCGCCGTAGCCCACGCCCGTCATGCCACCCATGACGATGGGATACTGGACCCCGAACATTTCCGTGAGCCGCGTCTTGATCATTGGTGAATCTCCAGGTGGTGCAAATCGAATGAGCAGGAAAGTCCAGGATTTTAACTTCCAGCGGTGCGTTTCGGCTACCGCGGCGCTTAAGGTAAGTCTGATCAATTCGCTCCTGCGAATTGATCATTGCCAAGCAATTCGCGGAAGCGAATTGCCAAGGTCGAAACACTGCGTGTTCCTCGCCCCCTTTGAGAAGAGGTCCAGCGTTTCACGCAGGAAAAATGGTGGTGCATCCATGCACCACGAAGGAAGGTCTGACTAATCAGACCTTCCTTAGTTGACCACCTTCAC
>CAMDVY010000506.1 GCA_945878745.1 Klebsiella pneumoniae
CGAAGGCCTGGGCAGTGCCGAGGGCTTCATGCGTCATGCCCGTGACGATGCCCGCCTCGACTACGTCACCCACAGCGAGCATGACGTGTTCATGGACGACAGCGAGTGGGAGGTTCTACGTCAACTGGTTGGCAAGTACACGGAGGATAAGAAGTTCATTCCATTTCTGGGATACGAGTGGACGGTGGACAATCGATTTGGAGGGCATCACAACATCCTGTTTCGCACACCAGTCGATCGGCAGCGATTCGATGGCCGCCGATTTCCGACGCTGCCCAGACTCCATGCGGCGATAAGGGCGTCAACGCCGTTGCGGGATATTCTGTCGATCCCACACGCTCACAACGCCGGAGACTGGCGACTGGCCGATCCAGAAATCACGAAGCTGGTCGAGATCATGTCGATGCATGGCAACTTCGAATGGTTCGGTCGCATGTATCTGGACCAGGGACATCAGGTCGGGTTCACCGCGGCGTCTGACAATCACCTGAGCCAGCCCGGCTATGGGGCGGCCGTCGGCGGGTCACAGTCCCAGCGTGGTGGACTCGGTGCGGTATTCGCGACCGACAAGACGACCGACGCGATCTTCGATTCGCTGCGTGGTTTGCGTACTTACGCTACCACCGGTGAACGCATCATTCTGCAATTCGGTGTCAACGGCTCACCCATGGGCACACGCACACCGATGAACAAGAGCAGAAAAATCAGCGGACGGGTCATTGGCACTGCGCCCCTTGAGTCCGTATCGATCCTCAAAAATGACCAATTGCTCTGGACCCAGTCGTATGCGGGCAGCGACTTTCGACGCAGTGAGCCTACCCAACTGGCCATCAGCTTCAATTCGTCGGCCGAACCCGTCAATCAGCGCGACAATCCCCGCGGCTATCGACCCTGGGTAGGCACACTGGAAGTCATGGGCGCGACCGTCGTCGAGGGCCATGTCGCCGCCAATGCATCAACCAGTCTATCCGAGATCAAACCTGAAGCGGATGGCAAGTGGACATTCAGAACAGCCAGTCGCGGCGCAGCCAGCACATTGGTCGTCACGCTGGATGAGGTGAAGGCTGGTGCGACGATGACACTCAACATCGAAGGCGGTGTTGAATTCGGTGGTGCGCCGCCAATCTATCGCCAGCATCAAAAGCTGGACCCGGCAACCTTGCAGGTGAGAATGACAGATCTGAAGAGCGGCGCCCAGGTAGCGAGAATTCCAGCGCCGGATTATCAGGACGAGATCTCCGTGCGCCGAGTGGCGAGCAGCGGAACGTTTGAAGCCAGCTTC
Organism: Klebsiella pneumoniae; assembly: GCA_945878745.1. Lineage (GTDB taxonomy): Bacteria > Pseudomonadota > Gammaproteobacteria > Pseudomonadales > Azotimanducaceae > SYFY01. The sequence continues at coordinate 1,283 of CAMDVY010000506.1, forward strand.
GACGTCGAAGATTCTGGCACCGTCGAGGGGGACTATTACTACGTTCGTGTCATCCAGAGCAACGACGCGATGGCCTGGTCAAGCCCGGTCTGGGTCGGTGGGAGAGCACCTCAATAATGACACTCGCCAACGATCTGTTTTCGCTGCACCCACAGCTTGCCCGGGACACCCTGTTCGTGACTGATCTCGCGCTGTGCCGCGTGCTGCTCATGAACGATGCCCGTTATCCCTGGTGCATCCTGGTCCCCAGAATTCACGATGTGCGCGAAATATTCGACCTGCCCGCATCGGAGCAGGCGGCCATGTGGCGCGAGGTCAATCTGTGCACGGAGCGCCTCGCGACGCTGACGCGGGCTGACAAGATGAACGTGGCAACACTCGGCAATCTGGTGCCACAACTGCACATCCATGTGATTGCGCGAAGTAGTGGGGATGCGACCTGGCCGCAACCGGTGTGGGGCAAGGGCGAGGCGCAGCCTTACACTGCGCCTGCCGGAACGAAGCGAGTGGAAGCCTTACAGCTTACATTCGCTCGATGATGGTGGCGGTTCCCATCCCACCACCTGTGCACATGGCGATCAGCGCAGTCTGTTTGTCCAGACGCTCCAGCTGATCCACAGCGGTACCGATAAGCATGCCGCCGGTCGCGCCAATCGGGTGACCCAGCGCAATGGCGCCACCATCGACGTTGACCACGCTGTGATCCACATCGAGGTCCTTCATGAACTTGAGGACTACCGCGGCAAACGCCTCATTGATCTCCCACAGATCGATGTCTGACTTTTTCATCCCGGCTTTGTCCAGGCAACGTTGGGCAGCTGGTGCCGGCGCCGTCAGCATGATCAGGGGCTCGGTGCCTGCCGTTGCCACTTGCCGAATTTTCGCGCGTGGCTTCAGCCCATGCGCCCTGGCAAACTCCGGACTGACCACCAGCACAGCGCTGGCACCATCAACCACACCGGACGAATTGCCCGCGTGGTGAACGTGATTGAGTGGTCCTGCTTTCGGGTAGACCTGCTTGACCATATCAATGAAGGGGCGGCTGAACCCTTCGGGATGCATTCCCGCCATTTTTGCAAATGAGGGTTGCAGGTCCTTGAGGCTGTCGAGCGTGGTGCCGGCACGCGGATGCTCGTCACGGCCGAGCGCCAGTGTGCCATCGAGATTGTTGATCGCGATCAGCGAACGATTGAACCGGCCGTCCTCGATGGACTTCATGGCACGGGTCTGGCTCTCCACGGCATAGCGATCCACATCATCGCGAGTAAAGCCTTCCAGCGTCGCAATCAGATCAGCGGAGATACCCTGTGGGACTTGCGGATGAAGATCGCGCAAATGTTCGTTGTTGGCATGAAATCCGTTGGCGTGCAGCGGCGAGTAGCGGGACATGAATTCCACCCCGCCGCCAATCACGACTTCCTGCTGCCCACTCATGACACCCATCGCGGCGAAATTCACCGCTTGCTGGCCACTGCCGCAGAAACGGTGCAGCGTCACCCCGGTCACCGAAATCGGCCAACCCGCGTCGAGGACGGACATCCGGGCAATGTCATGCGCGTGATCACCACTGCCGCTACCACAGCCCAGCACGACGTCTTCGATGACTGCTGGATCGATACCGGTTTTGTCACGCAGGCCATTGAGAACCTGTGCCATGCAACGCTGCGGGTGCAGATTGCTCAGGGAACCGACGCCAGGTTTGCCCCGACCACGCGGTGAACGAACCGCATCAATGATCCATGCCTCACGCATACAAGCCTCGCCATTCAGGTGGAAAGCGCCCGATTCTGTCGGCGCGGCCTCCTGAAGGCAAGTTTCGGCCACCTTCCCCCGTACAGGGGGCCTGTCAGGAGCGGTCTCCTGACCGCGATG
>CAMDVY010000507.1 GCA_945878745.1 Klebsiella pneumoniae
CGAAATCGCCTATCACCAGGGACAACCGGTTACTGGCCGGAATTACACGCTGAAAGGCAGGGCATTGGCGATAGGCGACAGTCCGAAGACCGAGATCTTCTGGATGGAGTCGGTGCTGCTGGATGGACAGCAACCGATGGTCACGATGATCAAGATGGATCGGGTGATGAAGGCGTCCTCACCGTTGTGGGCAGGGAAGTAAGGAGGTACTGATTGCTCAGACCTTCGTTAACCTTGATTCGACAAGATTCGGTAAAGTTGCAGACGCACAACCCATTGCAGCGTCGGGCGGCGCTCTCCCTGTAGGAGCGGTCTCTGACCGCGATTGTTGGGTTCATCAAAAATCGCGATCAGGAGATCGCTCCTACATGTTCCGGTGCCATGGGATCTCTATCAGAAGATCGGCCGGACAATTGATTAAATCTGCCAACGTCATTGCGTGCGACCCAATGTTTTGATTTCCGCTGTTGTCCCCGCTCTTCGTCTTTTCCAGAACCCTTCAAACAGGATCAAGGCAACACCACCCAGGACCATTGCAGCGGCCGCAACAGCGAGCGGAGTAATCCGCTCATCCAGCAGCAGCGCACCCAGGCACATGGCGATCACTGGATTGATCAGAGCGTAAGTGGTGACTGCAGCAGCCGACACCTGAGTCAGCAGCCAGAGATAACAGTTAAACGCCAGGATGCTGCCCAGCACAATGAGGTAAGCCAGCGCCAGCCATGAGGTCATGGTGACGTCGACAAGCCGAAAGGTCTGCCATTCACCATCCAGAACGCTGAGTCCGCCCTGAAATACGCCACCCACAAGCATCTGGACGCACGTGAAGCCCAGCACGGTTGCCGGTCGCACGGCACCTTTTTGCAGCAGCGTGCCCAGTGCCCAGCCTGCTGCGGCGAACAACAGAGCAAAAACGTAAAGTGGTTTGGCCCGGTCGGTCAGGTTACCCATGTCGCTTGCCATGAAACCTACCCCTGCAAGTGCGATCGCCATGCCAATCAGCGGAATGATGGATGGCAGGCGACGCGTGAAAAACAGCGCGTCCAGCAGTAGTACGATGCCCGGAATCGAACCGATGACCAGTGCAGCGATGCCCGAAGGGACGCCTTGTTGTGCATAGATGACGAGGCCGTTGCCGATCCCGGAATTGAGGACACCGACAAACACCGCAGTGCGCCAGGGCACATCGGCAAATGGATGTCCGTCGCGCAGGCTCAACCAGATGAACATGGCTGTCCCGGCGACCAGGAATCGAATCGTGCCGGAGATGAAAGGTGGGATGGACTGCAGCGAATACGCAATGCCGAGATAAGTTGTACCCCAGACGATATAAATCACTGCGAAGGCCAGAACGATGGCCAGCAGGTTGCGGGGCGATCCTGATGAGTTGATTGGGCTGGGCATGGATGGCTGATCGAGCAGTCGCGAGGATGGGACAAGGCTGCGGCAAAGGCAATCACTCAATCATGGGCTGGTTGACAGTCGCAGGGATCGGCGGTCCACTGTCCAGAACTACCGCTGGATGGAATGTGATGTCAGAAGATTTTGCCGGCAACCGGGTGCTCAAACATACCGGTGCACGGTACCCGATCATTCAGGCGCCGATGACCTGGATCGCTCGAGCGCAACTGGCGACGGCGGTCTCGAAGGCCGGTGCACTTGGCATGATGGAAACCTCAAGTGTTGACGTGGCGATCACGCGCCGCGAATTTGCTGCGATCAAGGCCGCCACCGATCAGCCCTTCGGCGTCAATTTGCCGATGATGTTCCTGCGTCAGAACGAAGACATGGAGAAGCAGATCCTGGATTGGCTGCTGGCCAATGGCGTGCGGTTTGTGACGACCTCGGCGGGTAGCCCCCGTCGGCATGTTGAACGCCTCAAGGATGCCGGGGTCATTGTCTATCACTCCGTCCCATCGCTGGACGGCGCGCTCAAGGCCGAGGACGCCGGTGTCGATGGCCTGATCGTCGAAGGGGCAGAGAGCGGTGGTATTCGTAGCCAGGAAGAGGTGAACAGTTTTGTTCTGTTGCAGGCGGTGCGTGAACGGTGCGATCTGCCGATTGTTGCCGCTGGGGGCATCGTGGATGGCAGAGGCATGGCAGCAGCAATGGCGCTGGGTGCTGAAGGTATCGCGATGGGCACACGCTTCGTTGCCTCGTCGGAAAGCCCTGTACATGCCAACTACAAACAAGCCATTGTTGATGCGGGCGTGGACGGCACGATCATGATTGCTCGACCACCTCGGGCCAAGATGCGCACGCTTCGGACCAAGGCTGCCATCGAACTGGCTGAAACCGGTCAGGCGAGGCTGGGCAGTGTGATCGATGCGCTCTATATCGGCGGTGATGTCGAGAACACCGCTGGATCAGCCGGGCAGGGCTCTGCATTGATCCATGCCGTGAAGCCCGTCGCCGAGATCATCGAAGACACGATGCAGGGGTTTTGGCGGGAAATCGATCGATTGGCTGGCCTGCGCGGATCACGCGGGAGATGACTCGGTAGCGGAATGCTGCCTTTACTTACTTCTGTTTCGCAGCCCGTGCCAGCAGCACCGGTGACGTCCGGAAATCGATCCAGCCGGTATCGATGCCTGCGCTGTAACCGTCATCCACCGGCAGATCAACACCGTTCACCCAGCGTGGACCAAAGAGCAACATCTGGATTGCTTCCGCAATCTCATCAGGCGTTGCAGCGCGGCCGGTCTGGGCGTTGGTCCAATCACTTTGCGCCTTGCCCATCAACGCTTCGAACTGAGGGGTGAGGGGAGTATCAATGCCGCCGGGGCTGACGCAGTTGATGCGTGTTGACTGGCCGGCATGTCGCTGCGCCTCTTGCAAGGTAAAGGCGGTCACGCAGCGTTTGGAAAATGTATAGGGATCGCGGGCAAAGCCTTCGCGATTGGCTTCACACCACGCCAGTCCCTCGGCCATTGACCCGGTTGCCAACAATGGCTGGATCCGGTCCAGTCGGCCTTTCCAGTCGCGACCGGCAATGGAAGATACATTGACGATGCTGCCACCTTGTGTGAGACGGTTTGTCAGTCCGTGTGTGAGCTGGCGAAGGCCGAGAAAGTTCACGGCTATCACCATGCTCGGATCGGTTGCGCGCGCAATGCCGGCCACGTTG
>CAMDVY010000508.1 GCA_945878745.1 Klebsiella pneumoniae
GGCAGTCTTCGCTACCTGGAACGGCTTGGCCCTCCGGCATCGGCGGTTGCAGACACGTCGTACCAAAGGCATTGGCGGTCACCGGTTTGCGTGACTTGGCAACCGGGCGTGGTGATGTCCAGCGTCGACTGCCAATGGGTGCTTCGGCGTAGCGGATGCCCTTGAACGCCAGCACTCCACCTTCATCCACGCCTATGAACGACCCGTTGGGCGTTTTTGCCTCCGGCGCCGCGAAGGTCAATGCCGGGACGCCGAGAAGCAGGGTCAGAGCCAGCAGTCGGTGGAGCAGTCCGGATTTCATGGGTCACCTCATGGAAGCGTCGATGGCCTGAATGGTAACAGTGTCCGGATGCAGAGGGCGTGTGACCCCGTTTGATATGTGCACGATCTGCCGATCACGGAAGAGACCGCGATCGGTAGTCGCTGGCAGTTGCCCGCTGGATTCGATCAGCAACCATCCGATCAGGAGTGGAAGCAACCATCCAGACCCGCGATACTCACGCCTTTCCAGTCTGGACCGGTTATGAGCGATTCGACGATTGACCAGAATGCACGATTTGACGCGATAGTCGTTGGAGCCGGCTTTGCCGGACTTTACACACTGCATCGTTTTCGCCAGATGGGCATGTCGGTGCGGATCTATGAAATGGGGGATGACGTCGGCGGCACCTGGTACTGGAATCGATACCCGGGAGCGCGTTGTGACGCGGAGAGTCTGGCTTACTCGTTTTCGTTCAGTCCTGAGCTCGAGCAGGAGTGGGAGTGGTCGGAGCGTTATGCGCCGCAGCCGGAAATCCTGAAGTATGCGATCCATGTGTCCGAACGTTTCGATTTACGCCGCGACATTCGTTTCAATCGCAAGGTTGAAACCGCGAGTTTCGATGACACAACCGGTCTGTGGCATGTGAGCACTGCGGGTGGCGACCGTGCACAGGCACCGTTGCTCATCATGGCCACCGGGTGTCTGTCGAAGCCCATGGTGCCGCAGATCGAAGGCATCGATTCATTCAAGGGCAAGCGCTATCAGGCCAGCATGTGGCCGCATGAACCGGTCGCCTTTCATGGAGAGCGCGTTGGTATCATTGGTACCGGCTCTTCTGCGGTACAGGCGATTCCTGTCATTGCGGAAACGGCGCAGCAGCTCACGGTATTCCAGAGAACGCCCAATTTCAGCGTGCCAGCAGTCAATGGTGTGCTGGATCCGGAGTTCGTTTCAGCGTTCAAGCAGAACTATCGTCAGCATCGCGATTTCCACAAGCGCGGGCTGTCGTCAGGTTTTGGCGATCTGGAAATTGTGCCCAAGGAGAGGGCGCCACTGGCCCTGACCGCGACTGATTTGTCAGACGAACAACTCGACGCCATTTGCGAATCTTACTGGCAGACCGGTGGCGCCAGGTTCATGGGCGCGGTCGCTGATTCACTGATGAACCAGGCGACCAATGATCGAATGGCGCAGTTCGTCCGTCGCAAGATTCGCCAGATTGTCAGGGATCCGGCGACGGCTGAATCGTTGTGCCCCACCTCGCATCCGTTAGGCACCAAGCGGATCTGTGTGGATATCGGATATTACGATACCTATAACCAGCCTCACGTGCGCCTGGTCGATATCAACAAGAAGCCGATCCTGCGGGTTACTCCAACCGGTGTACAGCTGGCTGATGAACTGGTGGAACTGGACACGCTGATCCTGGCCACCGGATTCGATGCGATGACCGGTGCTTTGAAGGATATCGATATACAGGGTCGTAGTGGCCAGAGTCTGCGTGACAAATGGGAACACGGACCTCGCTCATACCTCGGTCTGCTGGTCGCGGGTTATCCGAATCTGTTCATGATTACCGGTCCAGGAAGCCCTTCGGTCCTCTCCAACATGCTGGTATCCATCGAGCAGCATGTCGATTTCATCTGCGATTGTGTGGACTACATGCGCAAGCATGGACACCAGCGCTTCGATACCACGCTTGCGAAAGAAGAGGAGTGGGGAAACCACGTCAATGATGTGGCGAATGCCACGCTCTTCCCGAAAGCCGGCTCCTGGTACATGGGTGCGAACATCCCCGGCAAACCACGCATGTTCATGCCCTATGCTGGTGGCGTGGGTGGTTATCGTGAAATCTGTGATGGTGTCGCGCGTGATGGCTATCGGGGATTTGTGTTTTCGTAGGAGCGGTCTCCCGACCGCGAAAGCGGAAAACCCTGGCAATCCCGCTATCGAGCAATCCCGGGCAGCCCCAGCCGCCCCCATTGCAGCATGCCACCGGGCACGTTGGCCACCTTGTCGAAACCGGCTTTCTGCAGGATTTGCACTGCCATCGCTGAACGTTTGCCACTCTGGCAGATTGTCACCACCGGTTTGTCACGCGTTATTTCTGCAACACGGTCCCGCAATTCATCGAGCGGAATCAGTTGTGCGCTCGACACATGCCCAAGTTCGCCTGTGAATTCCTGGGTACTTCGAACGTCGAGCACTGTAATGTCCTTGAGATGTCGCGCAACCCAGTCCGGTTGGATCTCCGGGATGCCGGCAAATGTGGTGATGATCGGTGCCCACATGGGATCCGGCGTTATCGCATCCGAACCAGGCTTGCCGCAGTGCAAGTTGGCGGGCACAGCGATATCCAGCAAGCGCGGGTGCGGCAGTCCGAGGTTTTCCATGTATCCGGCAAAATCTTCTTCCCTCGCATCCCCGCCAATACGCGGGTTGAAGCGCTTTTCTTCGGCGATGGTGGAGACCATGCGCCCGTTGTAGTCATGCCCGGGGTAGACCAGACAATCATCGGGCAGCGTGAAGATCTGCTCCTGGATGCTGCGCCACATCACGTGTACGTCACCACCCTGAAAATCGGTTCGACCTGCAGCACGGATCATGAGGCAGTCGCCGGTGAATGCCATGGTCTGGTTCTGCGTGACAAAGGTCGTGCAACCGACCGTGTGGCCAGGCGTCGCGCGCGCCGTCACTGAGCAGTTACCGAAGCTCAGCACGGTGCCATGTTCAACAGGCACATCGACTTCATCAACGTGAAAGCGTTCGGACAGGACAATCTGTGCGTGAAACTGCTGTTTGAACCGCCACGCCGCGGTCACGTGGTCGGCATGGACGTGCGTGTCGAGCGTGTATCGAAGCT
>CAMDVY010000509.1 GCA_945878745.1 Klebsiella pneumoniae
CACCGAGGCCGGCAGCCTCGGCATCGTGGATTTCCAGGATGCGTTGGCTGGACCCGTGTTGTATGACCTCGCATCGCTGCTACGGGATTGTTACTGGCGGTTCGATGAACCCACCATCCGACGTTGGCTGACTCGTTATGTCGAGGACAGTGGCTGGCACCTTGAAGATCCCTGGAATCAGCTCAATCGCACCGCACTGCAGCGACAGTTGAAGGCCGTCGGCATTTTTTCGCGCCTGCACCTTCGCGACAGTAAATCCTCGCATCTGCGGTACATCATTCCAGTCCTTGACCATGCGGCCTTTCTCGCTCGGGAGTCGACCAGCCATGCAGGCTTCGGGGACTGGCTGGACAGCGTTCAGGTTGCAGTGCGCAGTAAACTCAACGAGCAATTGGAGTAGCTGTTTGTGAAGGTGATGATCCTGGCCGCCGGGGCTGGCAAACGCCTTCTGCCGCTGACGGCCACTACTCCTAAGCCACTGCTGCCAGTAGGCGGCATACCACTGATCGAACGGCTCATCCTGCAACTACGGTCCGGTGGGTTCACTGACATCGTCGTCAACCTCTTCCATCTCGGTGAACAGATCGCCAACTATCTTGGTGATGGCTCAAGGCTTGGCGTCCAGGTCAGCTACAGCCGGGAAACGCGAGAGCTGGAGACGGGTGGCGGCATCGTTCAGGCACTGCCTTTGCTCGGCGAAGGGCCATTTGTCATCGTCAACGGTGACAACCTGACGGACTTCGATTTCAGGTTGATCCCAACGGAGCTTGGGACCGACCAGGTTCATCTTGTTCTTGCACCCCGTCCGGACTGGCGGACCAAGGGCGACTTTGTCTTCAAGCAGGGCAGGGTCATCGAGCGGGGGAACAGCCACGTGTACTGTGGTATCGCCGTGGTTCGACCCGAGCTGTTCGTGGACGCCCCGCCAGCGCCGTTTTCGTGGAATGAACTGTTTTTCAAGGCCGTCGCCGATGGCCGCGTTTCGGGCCAACTCCATCTCGGCGAGTGGCTCGACGTCAGCACGCCGGAGCAATACGCAGGCGTGCGCTGAGAATTCCGCGCCTCGGAACCTTTTTTGTGCATCACGTCACCCTTGTGACCAAACTGCACGAATAGTCCGGTCTAGTCTTAGGGCATGAGCCCCATCAACTGGATTCGTAGCCTGAACGCTCGCCTGGGCGAAAAACTGGCGTTCGCGTGGGCACGACGCGCACTGCAACCTCACCTGCACTTCCTGTTCAGCAGTTTGGGGCGGATTGCCAAATCTTCCGGCCCGGTGCTTCCCGTACACATTCTGTATGCCGAGGCCGTGCTGTCCCGACTCGGCTGCAAAGGCCGAGCCCGCGCCCGCGCCATTGAGTGGTTCAACGAAGGCAAAACTGGCGAGGCGGACTTCCACCAACTGGCGGTACATTGCAATGCCAGACCAACGTCACATCTGCATTCGCTGGTGCTTGATTGCATGGTCCGGATGTACGAAATCAAGGCGACTCCGGCGGCCAACCGATCACTGCACTTTCTTGGCAGCCTGCTCGGTTTCGAAGCGTCGCGTATCTCCACAAAGCGCGACGAAGTTCACCTTGAGGACGCCCGAATGAATCAGGCAAGGGCCGTCCTGGGGCTTGATGAGGGGGCAACGCCAAAGGAAATCCGTCTCGCTTACCGACAACTGACCAGTCGACATCACCCGGATAAACTTGGCCCGGATGCCTCGGCGGAGGAGCTGGAACACGCGGTCACCCGCAGTGTGGAGATTCGCGCTGCGTACGACGCGCTGCTACAGGCGACAGGAGGCCGATCCGCTCAGTAGAATCGCGCCATGAATACATCCCGCTTTCTGATCGCACCATCCATCCTGTCTGCCAACTTTGCCCGTCTGGGAGCTGAAATCGAGTCAGTGCTCGAAGCGGGCGCAGACATGATTCACTTTGATGTGATGGACAATCACTATGTCCCCAACCTCACCATCGGACCATTGGTGCTGGAGAGCCTGCGCAAGTCGGGCATCACCTGCGATATGGATGTGCATCTCATGGTGAAGCCGGTCGATCGGCTGATCACCGATTTTCTCAGCGCTGGCGCCAGCATCATTTCTGTACACCCGGAGTCAACGGAGCACCTGCATCGCACGTTATCCAGCATCAGGGATGGCGGCATTCGCGCTGGTCTGGCTTTCAATCCGGCAACACCCATTGCAGTTCTCGAGGAAGTCATCGAGCTGGTCGATCTGGTCCTGATCATGTCCGTGAATCCCGGTTTTGGCGGACAGAGTTTCATCTCTGACAGTTTGCGCAAGGCGCGCCAGGCGAGGGCAATCATTGACGCCAGTGGCCGCCAGATCAGGCTTGAAATCGATGGTGGCATCAAGGCAACAAACATCGCCGAGGCAGCCCGGGCAGGCGTCGATACATTCGTCGCCGGCAGCGCCGTGTTTGGCGCACCTGACTACCGTGCCGCGATCGGTGCAATGCGTGCAGCACTGGCTGCGGTCTGATCGCTGGCAGGAAAACATCCCGCAGACGAGTTGGCAATTTCCCATTACCCCAGCGCAGGAGAAACTCCATTGGCGTGGCGCCGAGAATACACTGGCTACCTGTTTGATCTGGATGGGACGCTGATCGATACTGCGCCTGATCTGCATCGGGCACTGAATCATGGGTTGGCTGCTTGTGGGTATCCCACCGTCGAAGAGTCATTGACCCGAGACTGTATCGGTCACGGTGGCCGCGCCATGATCACCTCGGCGTTGCAGCACCACGGTCATTCGACAGAACGCATGGAAGAAATTCACACGCAGTTTCTTGAGTACTACTCAAGCCACATCGCGGTGGCCAGCCAACCTTATCCACATGTCGAGGCGACCCTCAGGAAACTGCGCAGTCGTGGCGCCCGTCTGGGTGTCGTGACCAACAAGAACTCACAACTCACCCAGCGCCTGCTCGCTGAGTTGTGTTTTGATTCCCACTTCGACACGGTGATCGCCGGCGACACAGCCAAACGACCAAAACCCGCGTCAGATCCGGTTGATCTGGCACTGCTTCGCATGGGACTCACGTCGAACGAAACCCTGTTCGTGGGCGATTCGAACACGGACGTCGAAGCCGCACGGGCTGCGGGGGTTGCG
>CAMDVY010000510.1 GCA_945878745.1 Klebsiella pneumoniae
ATATTCGGTTGAGTGGTGGACCACGCTGCACCAGGGCTCGACCTTCTCGGTGACCCGGGTCAGCATGCCGATGGCGATGTGGGCACCGTTGCTCGTCAACGTACTGGGCATGTACTGCCTGTTTGGCTGGGTCATTACGCGGCGCATGCGCACGGAGGTGCTGCGGCGTGAACGGGACACGGCCTGGGTGACAGAATTGATCGGGAGTCGTTCGTGAGTATGGAAGCCATATTCGAGTGGGCTGCAATGGGTCGGCATGGTCTGTATGTCTGGCTGGCGTATGGCACGTCGCTGGTCGTCCTGACCGCGCTGGTACTGGAGTCACGTTGGTCAGCCGCGCGGCTGTGGCAGGATATCGAGGCGGACATCGTTGCCCGCAAGGAGAGCAGTCGATCATGAACCCCATACGCAAACGTCGATTGTTTCTGGTGCTCTTCCTCCTGCTGGGCAGTGGTGGCGCCATCGCGCTCGTGCTCAAGGGGCTCGGCGAGAACCTCAACATGTTTTACCTGCCTGCACAGCTGCAGGCCGGGGAAGCGCCGGTCGAGCGAAATATCCGGGCTGGAGGCATGGTGCTGGAAGACAGCTGGAAGCGTGATGCGCTGGTCAGCCGATTCACGCTGACGGATCGAAAGGGAGCCGAGTTCACCGTCTCATACGAAGGCATCCTGCCGGACCTGTTTCGTGAAGGACAGGGTGTCATCGTTGAAGGGCAGCTGCAGGCGGATGGCCTGTTTGTCGCGCGTGAAGTGCTGGCCAAACACGACGAAGAGTACATGCCACCGGAGCTGGCGGACATTCATGTCAAACCTCCGGTTCAGTCCCGTATGCCTCAATGATTATCATCTGCTCCGGCTCGACTCCGCCAATGGCCCCTAAATCGCACCGAAATGGCAAACAGGGACAATTTTTGAATGAGCGTTGAACTAGGACATTTTTCCATCATCCTGGCCTTCGTGCTCGCGATTGCCATGGCCCTGCTTGGCCTCGGCTCTCGCAACAGGATGCTGGCTGGCTCGGCACACGTGCTGCCCTTCCTGGTCGTTGGCCAGTTTGTGTTCAGTGCGCTGGCCTTTGGTATGTTGGTGCTGGCGTTTGCCGAAGACAATTTCAGCGTCCGTTATGTTGCGCAGCACTCCAACTCGTTATTGCCGACGGCCTATAAGCTGAGCGCGACCTGGGGCGGGCATGAAGGATCGTTCCTGCTCTGGGTGCTGATCATGGGCGGCTGGATGCTGGCAGTGAGTCTGCGATCAGCACACCTGCCGACGCAGTTTCGTCAGAACGTCATCGGTGTCATGGCGCTGATGAACGTGGGGTTCCTGGCCTTCCTGATTTTCACCAGCAATCCCTTTGAACGTAATGTCCCGTTTGTGCCGGCCGATGGGGCGGACCTCAATCCCCTGTTGCAGGACTTTGGCCTGATCATCCATCCGCCGATGCTGTACGTTGGCTACGTGGGGTTCTCGGTCGCGTTTGCCTTTGCCATTTCCGCATTGATCTCCGGCCGGCTGGATACTGCCTGGGCGCGCTGGTCGCGCCCCTGGACCAATATGGCCTGGGCATTCCTGACCGTGGGCATTGCACTGGGCAGCTGGTGGGCCTACTACGAATTGGGCTGGGGTGGCTGGTGGTTCTGGGATCCGGTTGAAAACGCTTCGTTCATGCCCTGGCTTGCCGGTACTGCGCTGGTCCACTCACTTGCCGCGACGGAAAAGCGCGGTGTCTTCAAGAGCTGGACGCTACTGCTCGCAATTATGGCTTTTTCCCTCTCGTTGCTTGGCGCCTTCATTGTCCGGTCAGGCGTACTGACTTCAGTGCATGCCTTCGCTGTGGATCCGGAGCGGGGTGTATTTATCCTGGCTTTCCTGCTCCTCGTCGTCGGCGGTTCGTTCACCTTGTACGGCGTGCGTGCCTGGCAACTGAAGTCTCGCAGTGTATTCACCTGGCTCAGTCGTGATTCGTTCATTCTGCAGAACAACATCATCTTCGTCGTGTCACTGGCTGTGGTGTTGCTGGGCACCTTGTTGCCACTGGGGTATGAAGCTGTGACGGGTGACAAGCTGTCGGTCGGTAAACCTTATTTCAACCTGTTTTTTGTCCCGTTGATGCTCTTGCTATCCGCACTCCTCATCATGGCACCGATGGTGAACTGGAAACGCACGGATGCCGAGCGGCTGCGCGCGCGATTGCGCTGGCCACTCATCATCGCCGGCGTGGTTGGGGTGGCGGCGTCCATTACCCTGCTGGATCAGTTCAATGTTCCGAGGATCGCTGCGGTGATCGCGGTGGTACTGGCGACCGGCATCACTGCCAGCCATGTGCTGGACCTCGGCCGCAAGCTGCGACAGGGCCACCGACCTTCACTCGGGTACGTTGGCATGTTTGTCGCGCATCTTGGTTTTGCCATGTCGGTGACCGGCGTTGCGCTCACGGTTGAGTTGTCATCGGAGAAGGATCTGGCCATGCGTCCAGGCGCCGAAGTCGAGCAGTACGGCAGGACGATCCGCTTTATCAGCGTTGAAGAAGCAAAGGGCCCCAACTACGTCGCCCAGGTAGGACACTTCGTGGTCCGAGAGGGCGGCCGGGATATCGCCCTTCAACCAGAGAAGCGCCGATATGCAGCCGGCGGCAATATGATGACCGAAGCGGCGATCGACGCCGGGTTCTTCAGGGATATCTACATCTCGCTGGGTGAGCCGCTGGAAGAGGGTGGATGGGCTGTGCGAGTTCACATCAAACCCTTCGTCCGCTGGATCTGGTTTGGCGCGGTGATCATGGCGCTGGGTGGAGGGCTCGCCATTCTTGATCGGAGATATCAGCGGGTTCGTGTGCGCTCTTCCGTACCCGCGGGCATGGCAGGCGCCGCATGAACCGGATGAGTTTTTTTGTCCCGCTGGCGATCTTCATCGTCATCCTCGCGGTCGGTTTTGTCGGCTTCCGGTTGGGAGATCGTGATGTCCTGCCATCACCGTTGATCGGCAAACCCTTTCCACAGTTCAGCGCACCACGGCTCGAGCGTGAGGATGTGCTGGTTGATCAATCGGTACTGATGGGCCGGCCGCTGCTCGTCAACGTCTGGGCTACCTGGTGCCCCACCTGCAAGGCTGA
>CAMDVY010000511.1 GCA_945878745.1 Klebsiella pneumoniae
CGGGCTACTTGCGCTCGGCAAGGACTTGGACCAGCGAATCGAGCAACCTGTGTATCAACGCAGTGCTCGACTTGTTCCGATCGGTGAAGGTCAGTCTTTGCCCGCGATCTATCGCGACGCCAAAGTCTGATCTCCTCGCCTCACATTGACCGGAATGGCGCTCATCACCGGCATACCGGTGCGAACATCGTAGTCCTGCTCGACCGACGTGAGCCTGCCGGTATTGGAGCCAATGCTGAACAGTCGGTGGTCTTCGGTTGGAGCGTCCCCGAAGGCATGTGCCATTGAAACCACTCCAGGTCGAACATCGTCCGCCTCTTCAATGACCCCGAGGATCTTCGCATGAGCCGACACGATCTCCACCACATCACCTGCATGCAGCCCCATGGACGCAACATCGTCGGGATGCATGTAGGCCGGGTTGTAACGGCCATTTTTCATCAGCTTGGGAATGTCTCGGCCAGAAGAGTTGTATACGTCGTTCAGTCGACGGCTGACCAGCCGGTGCGTGAACGTGTTTTGTCCCGCGTAACCCCCATGCCCTGTGAGCGGCTCCGCTCGCACTTCGGTCAGTTCCGCCAGCATCACCGCGTTGCCGATATCGAGCCTCTCCTCACATCCCTCCTGCTTTGACAGTACCGTGATCGAGCTGTCGGTGAAAATATGGCCGTGTGGATACCGCTTCACTTCAGACAAGGGAATTCGGGATCCAGAGGTCAGGAGTTCGAACAGCTCATCGGTGGTGTACGACCTTGTCATGTCGAGCGTGTGGCCCGCGAAAACCAGCGACAGGCCCAGACGCTGCGCGAGCCCGAAAAAAACCTGCCACTCTTCGAGCAGGTCCGAACCGGAAGGTGGTTCAACCAACGCAGGTTGATACATGGCATAGGGTTCGGGATAACCGGTCGACGCGCCATAAAACCAGATGCCTTCATTGGGCATGCTGATGGCAGGCGCTTCAAGACCAAGCTTGGGTGGCAATACGTAGTGGCTCATCCGCGCCGTTGCGGACAGCTTGATGTCGAGACAGACGTTGAGTTCCAGCGCCTTCATCGCAGCCCAGGTTTTCAACTGGTCCGGCCAGGCAACGAGGGGATTCCCACCGACACTGAACAGGGCTTTAACCTGCCCTTCTCCCTCGAGAAGGATTTCATCCGCCAGTGCTGCTGCGGACAAACCTGCGGCGTTGTCACCAAGGTCTCGCACACGCAACCTCGTACCGTAACCGTATGCCTGAGGTTTGGGTTCGGGTTGCGCACGCCCGCGGCGTTCGGGCAGCAGTGCAAACGGATTGGGCATGACCTCACCGGCGCGTAACCAACGGCCGCACAAGGAGTTGATCACGAGAACGAGGTATTCGGCCAACGGACCTCGTGGGGCCATATTCGGTCCGGTACCTGCAGTCACCATGCCTCGACGACCACCTGCGAATATTCGCGTGGCTTCAACAAGCCGTTCCACGGGCACTCCCGCGCGCGCAGCCACGTACTCGGGTGAATACATGGCAACCGCAGCCTTCAGTGCTTCAAAGCCCTCGGTTTCTGCAGCGATGAAGGCCGCGTCATGAAGATTCTCGCGCAGGATGAGATGGATGATGCCTGCCAGGATCGTCGGATCTTCGCCCGGTTTACATTGCAGGTGTACGGTGGCATTGCGGGCGCTTTCAGTCAGACGCGGATCGATCACCACCAGTCTCATGCCACGCGCCAGCGCGTCATGCAGTCGCTTGCCCGGGTTATATTGTGGGATGCCGCCCCACTTCGACAGAACCGGATTGGCGCCAACCAGCATCCAGGTATCAGAGTCGGAAAAAGGCTGCGGACCGGCATGCCAGCGACCATGGAAGGCAATAGCCATGGGCTTTCCGGGTTGGTCAATGGATCCCGAAGTGAAGTGCATCGGCGAACCGATGGCCTTCATGAATGCCGTCGCCATGGCTGAGCCGGCGGGATAGGGAAACGCGTACGTACCGGTGTAGAGGGCGATCGATCGAGGACCGTGATCTTTCAGCAGCTGACCAATCTTCGCCGCGATCTCATCCAGCGCCGCTGCGGAAGTGGTCGTGACGTGACTGGATCCAACGCGCTTTTGTGGGCGGAGCAGACGTTCGGGATGGGCATGCTGCTCAGGCAATTGACGACCCTTGACGCAGGTGTAGCCGTGATACATCGGGTTGTCGATGTCGCCAAGGACCTTGATCGGCCGACCATCATCGATGGTGACCTTCACACCACAAAAGGCGTGGCAGAACCGACAAATTGCAGTACGAACCTCATTCACCCGGACGCCCCCTCAAGACCCTGGTGGAGAGGACGCTACTCTGCAATCTCCTGGCGTTCAAGCGCTGAGGATCGCGGTCGGGAGACTGCTCCTACAATCTAACCGCCATCAACCGCCATCAACCGCCAGAGGAGCGATCTCCTGATCGCGATTGGTGTCGAATCGAATCGTGGTCGGGAAACCGTTCCCATCGACCATGGTGGAAACCGGGTCAGACAAGCTGCAGCGTAAATCCGATGAGCGAGCCGATTACGAAGATGTAGATGGGCGGCATACTCACCAGCAGCCCAATGCCACGCGCGTCTGCAGACTTGTAGTAACCCAGCGCATAACCCAGCCGACCAATGGGCCACAACATGCCGATGCCCGCCGCCCAGAGCGGACTGACCGCAAATGCAAACAGCCAGATCCCGGGCAGGAACAGCGCCAGATGTTCGAGCGTGTTCTGATGGGCCCGCACATATCGCAGATATTCTTCCGGGCCATCATGCGAAGGCGCGGGAACCTTGAATCGGCCGCGCGCCATGCCTGCTTTGAACAGCGTGAAGTAATACACCAGCAGAGCCAGGCTGCTGACGATACCGGGCCAGGCGTAATCGCCCATGACACTCACTCCAATGGATGTGACTTGCGCGCGTTCATCTGGGCGGCCGGGTTATTGCTGATCCAGACACACAGCTGCGGATCCGCCTGACGAAGTTCGCCGGAAATCCAGCGACCGGCGCCATCGAAAATACCTCGCAGGTTGCCGTCCGTGACGGTGACATTGCCTTGTACATCAATCTCGTAGAGCGCCTTGGTGAAGGCGGGTCTCATCCCGGTGTTC
>CAMDVY010000512.1 GCA_945878745.1 Klebsiella pneumoniae
AGATGTGCCGACCATTTGATCACCCGCAGTATCGGTGACCGTTTTGGCATCGCGACGAAGTTTGTTTCGATGAGTCCAACCGCCGGATGCGGGTCCGCATGTCCGGTGGTGTGGGAGGGGTGACGGGCGCAATCCCGTCACCTCGACCCGATCAAAGAGACCACCGCTGTAGCGGAGAGCGCTGCCCGACATTGCGATGGGAGGTGTGCCTGAAATACTGCCGATTATTGTCGAATCAAGGTTAATGATGACGATGCGCCACGCAGATGTTCATCCACGTGGCGCGGCGCGCTTGATTCAGGCGAGATCGAAGCGGTCGTTGTTCATCACCTTGGCGAATGCTGCGGCGAAGTCCCGGGTAAACCTGGTCTGTGCATCGTTGCTGGCGTACACCTCGGCCAGAGATCGCAACTGCGAATTCGAGCCAAACACCAGATCGACTACAGTACCCGTCCACTTGATTGCGCCGGTCCGGCGATCCCGACCTTCGAGCACATTTGCGTCGCTCGTCGTCCGTTGCCACGCCGTACTCATGTCGAGCAGATTCACGAAGAAGTCGTTGGTCAGAGTTTCCGGACGTTTCGTGAATACACCATGTGGTGTCTGACCCACGTTGGTGTTCAGCACCCGCAGGCCGCCGACCAGTACGGTCATCTCCGGCGCACTGAGTTGCAGCAGTTGTGCCTTGTCGATAAGGAGCTCGGCCTGTACACCTTCAAAGTCTTTCTTCACGTAGTTGCGAAAGCCATCCGCAGTCGATTCCATGGGCGCGAATGAATGTGCATCGGTCTGTTCCTGTGTCGCATCCGTACGGCCCGGTGCAAACGGTACAGTGATTTCGGTGCCGGCTTTTTTCGCGGCAGCTTCAACCGCTGCACATCCACCGAGCACGATCAGATCAGCCAATGACACTTTTTTGCCGCCGGGAGCGGACTTGTTGAAGTCGTTCTGGATAGCTTCCAGCCTGGACAGGACCGCTGCCAGTTGTGCGGGTTGATTCGCTGCCCAGTCTTTCTGAGGTGCGAGGCGTATGCGTGCACCATTGGCGCCACCCCGCTTGTCACTGCCGCGGAAACTGGACGCCGACGCCCAAGCTGTTGAGACCAGTTGCGATATCGACAAGCCAGAGTCGAGGAGCTGACCCTTGAGGGTCGCGATGTCCTGCGCGTCGACCAATGGGTGGTCAACCGCCGGCACCGGGTCTTGCCAGATCAGTACTTCACTGGGCACGAGTTTGCCGAGATACCGGGCGCGCGGCCCCATGTCGCGATGGGTGAGTTTGAACCAGGCGCGCGCGAAGGCGTTGTGAAATTCCTGCGGGTGCTGATGGAATCGACGGGAGATCTTCTCGTAAGCCGGGTCCATGCGCAGCGACAGGTCGGCGGTGGTCATCATCGGCGGATGCTTTTTCGCGGGATCATGCGCATCCGGAATCATGTCTTCAGGCTTGCAGTTGATCGGTGTCCATTGATGCGCACCGGCAGGGCTCCTGGAGAGTGTCCATTCGTAGCCGAACAGCGTGTTGAAGTAGCCCATGTCCCATTGCGTGGGATTCGGTTTCCAGGCGCCTTCCAGACCACTCGTATTCGTGTGCGCCCCTTTGCCAGTGCCAAACGTGTTGATCCAGCCAAAGCCTTGCGTTTCGATGTCTGCGCCTTCCGGTGCGACACCCACCAGGGTGGCATCGCCCGCGCCGTGGGCCTTGCCGAAGGTATGCCCACCAGCTATGAGCGCAACGGTTTCGTCGTCGTCCATGGCCATGCGGGCGAACGTCTCGCGCACGTCACGAGCGGAAGCAACGGGACCGGGATTCCCGTCAGGGCCTTGCGGGTTGACGTAGATCAGACCCATCTGCACGGCAGCCAGTGGATTGGCAAGATCGCGCTCGCCGGAGTAACGGCTGTTGGCCTGGTCACTGGTGGCCAGCCATTGCGTTTCGGCGCCCCAATTGATTTCGTCTTCGGGTTCGTAGATGTCCGCGCGTCCGCCAGCAAAACCAAAGGTCCTGAAGCCCATGGACTCCATCGCCACGTTTCCGGCCAGCACGAGCAGGTCGGCCCAGCTGAGACTGTGTCCATATTTTTGTTTGATCGGCCACAACAGACGGCGCGCCTTGTCCAGGTTGCCGTTGTCTGGCCAACTGTTCAAAGGGGCGAAGCGTTGATTGCCGGTGCCTGCGCCACCGCGACCATCAGCGATACGGTAAGTACCTGCTGCGTGCCAGGACATGCGAACCATCAGGCCGCCGTAGTGTCCCCAATCGGCGGGCCACCAGTCCTGTGAGTCGGTCATCAGTGTGGTGAGATCCTTCACCACGGCATCCAGGTCCAGGGTCTTGAATGCCTCTGCATAGTTGAAGTCGTTACCCATGGGGTTCGACCTTGCGGACTGGCCATGCAGGATCCTGAGATTGAGCTGATTGGGCCACCAGCTTGCGTTAGTCCGACCGTTTGACACCACGTGACTGCCGGCGCCCGAAAAGGGGCATTTTGCTTCGTTTGACATGATTCCTCTGTAGCGTGTGGAGTGGGCTCAAGTTCAGATTCATCCGGTGCTTGCCTGCCCGATGAACCACTGTGCGCTTGACTGGCAGCCACTGTCCTGGAAATCGATGAATAAATGAAATTGATTGTTTGTATGGGATTGATAGCTAATGACTACCCAATAGCGAGGACGCACACGAAAGTCATGGTTGATCGGAGGGGGTACATTTCCCGATCGGGGATGCTCAGTCGAAGAGAGTGTCCAGCCGCTGTTTGATCTGTTCGGCAACGTACAGTGCCAGAGCCTGCAGTGTGCTGGTGGGATTGACGCCGCCGGAGGTGACGAACAGGCTGCTGTCGGCGATGAACAGGTTCCTTACGTCGTGACAGCGTCCCCAGGCATTGGTGACTGAGCGCTCAGGGTCCACACCCATTCGTGTAGTGCCCATGGCATGACCGCTGGAGATGCCGTCGGTGAGGGTGGGCGCAACCGAGACAGCGCCTGCAGCGCGCAGCACCTCGGTGGCACGGCTGCCTGCGTGCGCCAGCATGCGCTGGCTGTTGCCACCCAGACGATAGTGCACCTTCACAC
>CAMDVY010000513.1 GCA_945878745.1 Klebsiella pneumoniae
TGCGAATTGATCAGGTCCAAGCACTTCGCTTTAGCGAAGTGCGGAGGTCCGAGCCTGTTCGGCTCCTCGCCCCCTCACTTCGAAAAGAGGCCACGCGTTTCACGCGTGAAAAAGGGTGGTGCATCCATGCACCACGAAGGAAGGTCTGATTAATCAGACCTTCCTTCACTGCAACCGTTTAAGGTTATTCCCAGATCTGGACAGCGGGGATATCACCAGATCTGCGCAGTACGTCATTCAGCGATCCCGAGCGAAACCCTCCGAGATCGAGGGTGACGTAGAGATAACCAAACGATTTCATCTTTGATTCGATCTCCTGTCGTCGTTGCAGGAGCGTTGGCATATCGTCCGGCATGACTTCAAGTCGGGCGACATCACCATGATGGCGA
Source organism: Klebsiella pneumoniae (assembly GCA_945878745.1). GTDB lineage: Bacteria > Pseudomonadota > Gammaproteobacteria > Pseudomonadales > Azotimanducaceae > SYFY01. The sequence goes on from CAMDVY010000513.1 coordinate 390, forward strand.
ACCCGGAACTGAGTCAACCCGATGTCTGCAAGTAACTCCTCGGCCTGTTCGACCTGGGCGAGCAGTGCCTCGGTGATCGCCGTGCCGTATGGGAAGCGACTCGACAGACACGCCGCCTGCGGCTTTTCCGCATTTGGCAAGCCAAGCCTTCGCGCCAGTTCACGCACATCCGCCTTGTGAAAACCTGCTTCGACCAGGGGTGATCGAACGGCGTGATCATCCGCAGCCACCAGGCCAGGGCGGTGATCACCCAGATCATCCAGATTGGTGCCGTTCAGCACTACGGAGTATTTGTCCTTGTCAGAGACCGCGCTCAGCAGCGTGTACAGCGACGTTTTGCAATGAAAACACCGGTTGGTGGGGTTGGCCCGATAGTCTGCCTTGGCGATCTCGTCGGTCATGACGACCCGATGCGCCATGCCCCACTGCGCAGCCAGTTGTCGGGCGAGCGCAAGGTCGGCGCGTTTCAGGCTGAGCGATCCAGAGGTAATGGCCAGTGCCCGGTCACCAAGGACCTGGTGTGCAACGAAGGCCACCAACGAACTGTCGATGCCTGCCGAGAAGGCGGTAATGGCGGAGTCAAAAGCGGCAATGATTTCCTTCAATCGAACGTACTTGTGTTCAATCGAGACTGCCGACGACACCATTGATTGTTCGGTCATGACCAACTCCCTGCCTGTGCACTCACAGACGATTCATGCGATTGGCAAGGTGCGCCGCACCAAACCCGTTGTCGATGTTGACGACGGCAACCCCTGATGCGCAACTGTTCAACATGCCGAGCAGGGCTGCGATGCCGCCAAAGGCCGCGCCATAGCCGACGGATGTCGGGACCGCAATCACGGGTTTATCGACGAGACCACCGATCACACTTGGCAGGGCACCTTCCATGCCGGCAACGACGATGACAACCCGTGCGGCTCGAATCTCGGGGAGGCGGGCCAGCAGGCGATGCAGACCCGCGACACCGACGTCATTGATGCGCGTCACCGGATTGCCGAAGAACTCCAGTGTTAAGGCCGCTTCTTCACTGACTGCGGCGTCGGATGTTCCGGCGGAGACCACTGCGACAGTGTGGGCTGTCCAGTCCGGTTCCTTCGCGATGTAGCTGACAAGACGAGCCACGGGATGGTAGATCGCACCGATGGTCAACGCTTTCAGCGCCGCCGCCTTATCCGGGTCGACCCGGGTGATGAGTACGTTGCTCTGCCGGGACACCATGTGCTCGAAGATGTCATCGATCTGTGCCGGAGACTTGCCTGCTCCATAAACCACTTCGCTGGCTCCGGTTCTGGCGGCGCGATCGTGATCGAGTGTTGAGTGACCTATATCTTCGAAAAAGCAGGCGCGAATTTCCCGCTCGGCTGCCAGCACATCCAGGCGACCGGCATTGAGATCGGCAAGAATGCTCTTGACGTCCCGCATCAACCCAGCATCCGGTGGGTGGGTGCGCACCATTCATGAATGGCAATGTCATGAGGACACGCACCCTGGCAGGGTTGTCCAGAACATGACAAACAAGCCGATGCATCGGTCGTGAGCATGGCGTATTCGCGCCGCGCGAACGCCACATCCTGATAGTCGGTTGCATACATCCGCGTGCGCAGGACGTCAGCGATGGGTACACCGTACGGACAGGCGCCGTCACAGCGGTCACAAGCCTGCCGACAATAAGTGTGGCCATTCAGCGCTGCATAACGATGCAGCAAGGGCAGATCGGTAGCGGCCAGTGCGGTTGCGCCTGATGCACCCAGGTATTCGTCGATGTCAGTGGTCTGTGTCATGGAAATGACCAGCGCGTCGACATCCTTGTTGGACAACACCCAGCGAAACGCGGCCTGGGCGTAGGTCGCCCCGTTCTGCTCGTAGGGCCGCATGTCATTGAGCCTTGCGCCCATCAGCGTCTTCATCGTCACGACGCCCACATCCCTGGTCTTCGCTTTTTGCAGAATGCGTGGCAGTTCGTCCTGGGTCGCGATCATGTCAAACGAGCGAGTGATGCTCTCGTAGAATTTGGGATCCTGCCCGAAGTTATAGGCCACGAGCATCGCATCGACCATATCCTGATCAAGTGCATAGTCGAGACACTGCGCGAGATTGCCGGCGTGACCTGAAATGCCGACGTGACGGATCTTGCCTTGTCTCTTGGCGAGCGCGGTGAACTCGTGCCACTCCGGATTCTTGAGCCGCTCAATGCTGTTGATGGCGTGGGTCATGTACAGGTCGATGTAGTCGGTCTGCAATCGGGTCAGGGACTCTTCCAGAGCCGCCATCATGCTGGCCCGACTTTCTGTTTCACCGGTGATTCGCTTGCCGACCAGATAGACCTGATCCCGTTGGCCCTTCAGCGCCTTGCCAAGAACGGTTTCACTGGCGCCGTCGGTGTAACTTTCGGCGGTGTCGAAGTAGTTGATGCCACGGTCCAGTGCGTGATGGACCAGATTCTCCTGACCCATTCGCAATCGGCTTGCACCAAAACTGATGTCGGAAATCTTCATTTCCGTTCGCCCGAGTCGTACATAGCGGCGAACTCGGGCATCCGCCGAGACAACGGGCGTAACCGCGCTGGTCTGACCGGACCAGATCGCGAGACTTCCGAGTGTTGAGGTTTGCAGGAAACGGCGCCGGCCCGTGTCGCTAATGTTCATATGTGGGTCCCGCTGGCTGGTTGATGACGC
>CAMDVY010000514.1 GCA_945878745.1 Klebsiella pneumoniae
GATCCGAGTTATGCCGGTCGTACCGAGGAGATCGTTGGTCGCTGGATGAAGACCAAACCGCGTGATGCGCTGATCATCGCCACCAAGGTCTCCGGTCCGAGCCATGGGTGGCTCAAGGCTGCGGTTCGTTCGGGCATGACCACCCTCGACCGGCACAACATCGTGCGGGCGGTGGAAGGTAGCCTGCGCAAACTTCAGACGGACTATATCGATCTGTACCAGACCCATTGGCCGGATCATGGCGCCCGGTATGAAGACATCATGCTCGCGCTGGACGACCTGGTGCAGGACGGCAAAGTGCGTGTCCTTGGATGCAGCAATGAAACCACCTGGGGCCTGACCAAGGCTCTCGGTGTTTCGCAGATGAATGGGCTCGCTCGGTACGAGACCATTCAGAACAACTTTAGTCTCAACAACCGCCGCTTCGAGGATGAACTGGCACAGGCTTGTCGACAGGAACAGGTCAGTCTGATTCCGTACTCACCGCTCGGTGGTGGGGTGTTGTCCGGAAAGTACCAGGATGGAGCGTGGCCCGAAGGCGCACGATTCAGCGGGTACCAGAAGGCTGGTCCTCGTCAAGCCGCCATGGTCCGTCGTTTTGTCAACGAAAAATCCCTCGCCTCAACCGCACGTTTCAAGGCGATCGCCGAAGAAGCCGGCATTTCCCTGGTCACGCTGGCAACCGCCTGGAGCAAACAACATGACTTCGTTGCATCCACGATCGTGGGTGTCACAAAGGAGGCGCAGGTGCCGGATATCCTGGCAGCCGCTGATCTGACGCTCAGTGTGGATGTGATGAAAAAAATCGACGCGGTGACCAAGGAAATTCTCTACCCGATGGGCTGAGAGGGAACGAACACGGTTGTTCGACGTAACCGCGAACACAAGGTGTGTTCCATGTGATGGAGCACACAGTTTCCGTGAATGAGGGACATTTCTCTGGAATGGCGAGAACTGTTCGGCGTTCTGTGTCAATCAGCTAGGCAAGCATCTACGTTCAAGTCTGGAACGCCCTTCCTATGCTCGAAAAACTGATTGAAAACCAGCTGCTTCTCCCGTTGATGGCCGTGTGTGCGCTGGTACTGGCTGTGGCGTTTTTCAAACTGGGTTGGTCCTTCAAAGCCTTCGGCTCCCGCCGTCGTGAAACCGAGCTCCAGAAGGACATACGTGACGCCAAGGTGTCTGTCCCCCAGCTTGAATCAAACCTCCGCAGTCGTGAGCAGCTGATCGTTCGACTTCAGGATGATCTGCAGGCGCATAGGGATCGAATGGGTCAACTCCAGAGTGAGCATGCCGAGCGGGAACGCCAACTGAGGAGTGTTCAGACCGAGGTAAGACATCTCACGAATGAACTCAGCGCCATCAAGGGCAAGTCAATCGACTCGCGCGACATTGATCTGGATCTGCTGGGCGGACAGGAGATTTCAGCTGCCGAGAACTTGTCGCCTCTCGTCGCGAAACTGAAGACTGCTGAACAGCTTTACGACAAGATGAAGGCAGCTGTGATCGAACGCTCGGCGCGCATCGAGGTTCTTGAGCGGCTCCTGAAAGAGGCAGAGAGTGGAATTTCATCGGGTGAACCTGCAATGCTCTCCAACGCCGAGATTGATGCCCTCCATCGACGGCTCGATCAGAGCAACCGTTCGATCTCGGAATTGAACGCCCAGGTTGCTCAGCTGAAACAGGACAAGGAGATGGTGGAAGAGCTGGCACAGAAGCGCAGCAAAGCCAATCGAAGCCTGAAAGACTCCAAGTCGGATGTGGAAGCGAGAAAGACAGAACTCGAACAGGCGTTAGAGACGCATCAAAAAACCATTTCGGATCGCGAGTTATCCATCCATCGTCTATTGAGTGAAGTTCAAGTAGTTCGCAAAAATCTTCGCGATAGTGTGGCGGAGGCGCATCGACTCATGCGGGTCAATCAGACCAAGGACGAAGCGCTGGCCGAAGCGATTGAGACACAAAGATCTCTTGAACAGGCGATTTCCCAACGCGAAGCAAAGATGCTCGCACTGCAGGTTGAACTGGACAAGGCCAGTAGTTTGGTTGTTCTCTTGCAGAATGAGATCGCTGATCTCACACGCCAGTCGCAGGAACAACTGGCCGTCTCGAGAGACAATCTCGACAATTCTGGTAATCCCGAAGAAGAAAGTGACAGCTCGGTGACAAGGGGGCCAGAGCAGCTGCTCGTTGCTGGTGACCTTGAATCAGAGTTGAAAGCTCGACACCGTGCACATCAAGACGGTGACGTGGTTGGTCTGTTGGCGTCTGCTCGAACGGAACGACTTGTCCCTCCAGGTACTCTGGATTCTCCATACGTTGCTGACGCTCGAAACGACGCATGAAGTCCGGTTGACCTCCCCTGGCAGTACGCGTTCCAAGCTGTCCTGGTTTCGGCTTACACTCTGCCAGAATCCAGGCTCTCACCGCGCAAGGAGTCAGCCGGGAGTCCGGGTTGGAACTTTATCGCTGCCGCATGATCAAGAGGATCCCACTATGCGATTGATACGTTTCTCGACCAAATTGATCCCTGCTGTGTGCATGCTTTTTCTGAGCATTGGAGTACACGCCGAGGATGTCGCTGGCGCAAAGGACCATCCTTTGCTCGGTCGTTATCCAGACTCCAGTCTTCGAGACTACAGCCAAGCCTATGATTCCATCGACATCCTGGTTGGCTCGACCAACAGTCCCGAAGAACGACGCATCGAAGGTGATCTGACGACCATTCGCTATTTCTATGCCAGCCCGGAATTGCAAGCAAGTCCGTTGCAACTGCTTCGTAACTATCAGAATGCCATCAAGTCCATTGGTGGTCAGGTCGTGTACGAACGGTTGCCGGCAGGTTCCGATTCCGGTGAAACCACGCTGACAGTCGACACTGGTGGCAAGACGTACTGGGTTCGTGTCACGCCCGACATATTCAGTGCGCCTGTCCAGAGCTATCAATTACAGATCATGGCGGTGACGTCGATGGCTCAGGTGATTACTGCGAACGAACTGCTGGATGAACTCAACAAGACAGGGTTTGTCACGCTGCACTTCAACTTCGATACCGGAAAGTCCGAC
>CAMDVY010000515.1 GCA_945878745.1 Klebsiella pneumoniae
TCCAACCCGTAGCCGGAGGACTATCCTCCGTCAGCTATGTACGAACATCCGATTCGTCTGCGTTGAAATCTACTCCAGCCTCCGCGTTGATGGAACTCAACCGGCCGGTCGACGGTAACCACACTGAGGCGAACCATCCTCGTGGCAGGTTATGATGCTCTGTGTCTATGACCACGTCGGTAAGCGCTTTGTTCCAGTTACCAGATATTCGTGAGCGGCTACAGGTACACAGTGCGACGTTGATCACACCCGCTGAAACCACCCGCCAGGCCGCCGTAGCCATCGTCTTGCGGGAGCATCACGGTCATCCGGAGATGCTGTTCATTCAACGCGCGCAGCGGGATGGTGATCCCTGGTCCGGTCACATGGCATTCCCGGGAGGACATCGCGACCCGGTCGACCCGGGTCTGCGCGAAGCAGCGATGCGCGAAACGCTGGAAGAAATCTCTCTTGACCTGTCACCGGCCCGATATCTGGGCGCCCTGGACGAAGAGCGGGCTCAGCCGCGTGGACGAGTACTCGACATGCTGATCGCACCCCACGTTTTCGAGATTTCCGGTGATCCCGTGTTCGCGCCGAACTATGAAGTGGCTGACGTCGTTTGGGCGCCTTTGTCAGCGATGGCACGCAATGAGTTGCACGATACCGAGGAGTGGCCCATCCAGGGAAAGTTCACGGTCTTCAATGGATATCGGTTGCAAGGAGGACACTTTGTCTGGGGCCTCACCTACAGGATTCTGAAATCGTTCTTCACGACACTGGATCCTCGTTGGCAGGGACCACTAGAGCGATAGCGGACCGCCAGAGCGTTAGGGGTGGTGTCCAGAAGCAGAACAGTCAATGGGAAAACGTCAGTCCCTTGTAGTTCGCAATCGCCAGACCCGCCGCCACACTCGTGAATGGATCGTGCAGGTCCACCCGATTCGGAAATCGCTGCTCGAGAATACGGGTCACTGCTGGAATCAGGCTCGACCCACCGGTTCTGAGCACAACATCAATTTCATCGAAACGCAGTCCCGCGCGCGCAACGGTTTCATCCACGACCTGTTCAACCTGTTGCAGTTGAGTAGCGATCATTCCTTCAAAGGCCGTTCGTGTCACCGTCAGTTCGATATCGAGCTCGGGGATGTCGAGCACCGCCTCGGTGTGCTCCGACAACGCCGCTTTCAAATCCTTGAGCCGGGCAAACAGTGAATAGCTTAGGTTGTGTTTGATGATCTCGCGCAAGCGCCGGAACTTCTGTGCCGCCGGACCACCTTGTTCGATGCAGTCCATGACCGGCGTGGTGTAACGGTTCTGATTGAGCGTATAGGTCACTGCCCAGTTCACCAGGAGATCTTCATAATCCTCGAACGGGAACTTTGTCTCGATCTCCCGGTCCATGCCTCGACGGCGCCACATCTCGCCTTTGCCGAGCAGCGGGAACAGGAGTTCTCGAAAGAGAATCTGGTCGATGTGATCACCGCCTAGACCGATGCCATGCGTCGTGATGACGTCGAAGCCATCGCCTTTTCGGCGCAAGACGCACAAATCGAGTGTTCCACCCCCAAAATCAACCGTTAGCAGCGTTTCGCCCTTGAACAAGCCGGTTTGCAGATAACTGACCGCTGCGGCAATGGGTTCCGGATAGAACGATTGTTTGTGCACGCCTGCGTACTTGTAAGCCTCCGACAAGCGAGACAACGCCAGCTGGTTACGATAGTTGTCGCGGCCTTCAAAATTGACCGGGTGACCCAGGTGCGCCGTGCCAACTGGTCCACAGTGGGCATCGATACTCTTGCGAATGCGCAGCAGGATCGGCGTAATCAGCGCAACCAGACGAAACGGGTGATCAAAAACCAGCAATCGCCGCACCCGTTCATCGCCCAACAGTCTTTTGGTGCCACGAAACAAACGTCCGGGTAAACCACTGTCGGTCAGCGGTTGGCCATAGAACTTCTGGGTCACCGTTTCCACGGGGACGATATTTTCTTCGTCATCGTGTTCAACAAACTGGCTCGACTCGGAGATGATCTCCGGCACCAGCTCCACTGTTCGACCGGTGTTTTCCTCAATGTATCGGTCAATCGCCAGTCGACCCGTATCGGTTTGCAACTGCGCGTCGATATAGGTTGCCGACGGCATGATCGACGCATCGCGCTCCAGCTGGATCAGCTCCAGTTTTTCGCCATCGAATATGGCTGCCGCCGAATTTGTCGTTCCAAAATCAATGCCGATGCCTAGACGCTTGACCATGACTCGATTATTCCACTTTGCCTGACTGGACCGGCGCTGAAGCCAATCGGAACTGAATGTAGGCGCGCTTGTTGAAGCGGCCACCGAGTTTCGAGCCAATATCAAACAAAACCATCACGATTCCATATTTTGAACGCAAGGTGCGCAGGGCTATATCGATGTCGGACTGGGCAGTCAGCAGTGCGGCGGTGACCGGCAGATAGGCTCCCTGCACGTTACCTCGCACATCACAGGGCGCAACTTCTGCGCGGGCGCTGTTCCGAATTCTTTTCACCTTGCCCGCCTCTCCCGCACTGAACGCAAAAAACCGATCAGCTGCCGCAGCAAACCAGACCGCAGTCGCAACAGCACGCCCATCCTTGCGGAACGTCTTCAGCGAACAATAGCGGGCTTGATCCAAATCAGACATGACGAGGCAGTGCTTTTGAAAACGGGGCGCGAGTTTAGCAGGCCAACATCAGATTTCGTAAACCCCATCGACCTGGCCAGGACTATTCATGAATAATCGTTCCATGGGCGATGTCATCAAATTCAAGCGACCGAGTCTCAAGGAAAAGGCCAAGGGCATTACCCTGTGCCGCAACGGTCACCATAAGTGGGAAATTGACCAACGCAAACAGTTCGACGTGCAGTCCGGCAAGCTCGTGACCATCCGCCGCTGCCAGCGTTGTACCGCTACCAGGACAACGCTCGACTAGTCGCCGCAGGATTTCATCACGACAAGACGAAATTCACGAGCTTCTTCGGCACCACCACTTCCCGACGTATCGTCTTGCCCTCCAGATGACGTGCCACATTGGGCTCGGCACGGACGAAGGCCAGTAGTG
>CAMDVY010000516.1 GCA_945878745.1 Klebsiella pneumoniae
CGGCTACTACAATCGACCTGACGCCACGCGCGATGCGTTTACTCCAGACGGTTTCCTGCACACCGGCGACCTCGGCTATCTTCGCGATGACGGCAACATCGTGTTCGTTGGGCGTCTCAAGGAGATGTTCAAATCGGGCGGATACAACGTCTATCCGCTCGAGATTGAGCAGGCCATCGCCGAGCATCCCGACGTTCTGATCGCAGCGGTATTGCCGATACCCGACCCGATGTTTCAGGAGGTCGGCTACGCCTTCGTGATGCCGATGCCGGGACGCACGATAACTCCGGAGCAGCTGAAGAGTTTCCTCAAGGAGCGGATGGCCAACTACAAAGTGCCCAAGGGATTTTCGATCGAGGTCGCCTTGCCCCTGTTGCCAAATGGCAAGATCGACCGACAGCAACTCAAAAGCCAGTTGAGCTCCAGATCGGCGGGCTGACAACACGCTTCCGCGCCCTCGCCCGATCGGGCGAGGATGTAAAACAGGTTCCGCACGGCTAGGATAGTGTCGTGAGTCGGTCATTCGCGTCATTTCAGCGAATCACCGACTCAAGACACTAGTCGCCACCATTCATTTCCTGACCCGAGTCATGTCGAGCACAACTGCCTTTCGCACAAATCAACTCGACGAATCGCCTCGAACCGGCGCCCGCCTCATCTATTGGGCCTTGCAACCCGTACTCCTGCTGTCTGTACTCACAGCGTTTTACTTCAATCAGGACGAGCCGGCGATGTACCTGGTTTGCCTGGTGTTCGTGCAACTCGTTCTCGGCGTTGTTGAGTACCAATACCCGGCTCGCGACACGTGGATACAACCCGCAAAGGAGAAGACCGGTCTGATCACCATCGCGGTGCTCGCAGGCGTTACAGGCACTGTGGTGAGTGGTTGGTATCACGACGTTCTGGCGCCACCTTTGAGCGAGCTTCGGCATGACCTGCACCTCGACATCTGGCCCCACGATTGGCCCGTCATGGCCCAGGTGTTCCTGGCATTTTTTGCCGGCGAATTCATCTGGTACTGGATGCACCGCGCAGAACATCGATGGCCAGTGATTTGGAAAGTTTCGGCCCACGGCGCCCATCACTCTTTCAAAAAACTCAATGCGATCAACTTCGGCGCCAACCATCCACTGGAACTGCTCTGGATCGTTTTGCCCCAGATCATCGTCGAACTGGTGTTCGGAGTAGGCAACGCCATGTTGGGATCACTGATCTTGCTGGTGACCCAGACATCCATTGCCCACAGCAATCTGCGCCTCAACACGACCGGGATCGGTTTGTTCTTCACCGCCAACGCGTACCACATCCGCCACCATTCGGCGGACCTCTCGGAAAGCAATACGAACTACGGATGTGCGGCGATTCTATGGGACCGGACTTTTGGGACGTTTGCGGACAGTGGCATTCGCGAGGCTGGAATCGGCCCGATAGAACCAACGACGCTGGAAAAGCTGCTCATCCCGATACGGGAACCGGTTGGCAGTGTCATTGCGCCGGGTTTAAAGTGAGTTGGAGCAAGTCGCAGGACTGACTTGCACGGACGACGTACAAGGAGTCGAACATGCCAACACTTTTCATTCGTGGGCAACAAAGCCCGGAGATCGCTCAGCTACGCAAGAAGCTGAAACTCGAGTTAGGTGCTGATGCAGCTGACTACGAAGGTCTTGTGGCCACCGGTACCGCAGGACAAACATTCGACGAAACCACCGAAGCCGCAGTACGACGCTGGCAGTCCGGCGTTGGATTGATCGCTGACGGCGTTATCGGTCCCAATGCGCTGGAACTGCTCGGACTGTGCAAGCCCGGGACGATGGACCCGGACCTCTCGCTCGAAAAGGTTCAGCAGCTGTTTCCAGCCACCAAACCAGCCAACATCGAGCGTTACCTGCCGTACGTCGTCGCCGCTCTGGACGCCGCAGGTCTACATGATCGAACGATGATCTGCGCAGCGCTTGGCACCATTCGAGCTGAGACTGAAGGGTTTCTGCCGATATCCGAAATGCCTTCTCGATACAACAACTCACCTGGGAAGGCCCCATTCAGCGCCTACGAAAAGCGCGCTGATCTCGGCAACACGGAAGACGGGGATGGCCCCCGTTTCAAGGGTCGCGGCTTCGTACAGCTTACCGGCCGCGACAACTACACGCGTTATGGACAGTCGCTGGGCATTGACCTGGCTTTACAGCCCGACCTTGCCAATGCGCCTGAGATAGCAGCGATGCTGCTGGCGCTGTATCTGACAGACAAACAAGCAGCGATGCGCGAAGCCGTCACGGCAGGCAATCTGAAGAAGGCGCGCAAGCTGGTGAATGGTGGCAGTCACGGACTGGACCGCTTCAGTGACGTCTTCTCGATCGCTGAGGAGATCTGGCCGCCTGCCCCGAACGCGCTGGGAGCCAGCAGGCGGCAAGTGAAGAGACAGGCAGATGCACGGCCCATCAGCACTACTCACAAACCTTCCAACACACGCCCGCACAATCTGACTGCGCGTAAAGACCCGATTGATCTGCGCGATCGCCCGTACCAGCCTCCACCCGTGAGCTTGCACGACCGATTTCCGACGGATGCGGAAATCCGCAAATTTCTGCCCGCCTATACCGCTGCGGAACTCATCCTTGATCAGGGTTCTGAAGGCGCATGCACGGGTTTCGGCCTGGCTTGTGTCGTCAACTTCCTGCGCTGGCGCTCAGCCGGAACACCGCGGCAGATGTCGTCTGTCAGCCCGAGAATGCTCTACCACTTTGCCCGTCGCTACGATGAATACGCAGGCGAAGATTACGATGGGTCGAGCTGCCGTGGTGCACTCAAGGGCTGGTTCAAGAACGGTGTATGTCTAGAGGACGACTGGCCCTATGGCACCAAGCATCGACAGCCACGTTATGGGTACGCCGACCGCGCCACGCAAAATACACTAGTGTAGTGCTGCATTCTGTTTAGAGCTTAACTTCGAATTCGCGCGAATAACCTTTTGCAGGATGTCCTGAGCGCTCTTGGTCCATATGAACGGTTTGGGTTGAGTGTTGTGTTTCGCGATGTATTCCTCGATTGCCCGGGTCAAC
>CAMDVY010000517.1 GCA_945878745.1 Klebsiella pneumoniae
GTTGATAGAATCTGCCAACTCCATTGGTTGTGACCTTACAGTTTGACTTCCGTGGTCATCCCTGCACGCTCCGCGGTCAATCGTTCCCAAGCTCTGAACACCCATTCGCACCATGTTGTGTTGCGAAATTATTGTCTGATTGAGGTTAACTAGACGACGGAAACGTCACCTCGCAGTAAATATCCAGCTCGATCTTCTTGCTGACAAACCGGTTCACGTGCGGGCCAGCGCACCAGGTGGGCATGACCATCGAGTAGAGACCGGTGCCACCGGCAACCAGCACCAGAATGTCCTCATGGGACCGGAAGCTGTGTATCGGACCCTTGTCATCACCCTTGGGCGCAAAACCACCGCCGATCGCTTTCAGATCTTCGGGACGATGAAAACACAGGCCGAACAGCGCCTTCTGAACCATTTCCCGCGTGAGGTTGGCTTTCTGATACACCTGCGCATGTTCGGGATTCAGAACCACAACGGCTGCGCCGTTACGAAGGATCGCGTTGTTGGTGGCGACATTGCTGAGCCCAACCGCCAGCACCCTGGACAGCCGTTGTGCATCTTGAGCCACATCGCCGGTCGGACTGTAGAGCACCGAATGGGGTGCTTCTGCGCCAATCACGGTCACCGCGCTGTCTTCCGGTGAGTATCCAAGGGACGTATGGAGTGGTGGGAACGGACTGCTCTCTTCATCTTCCGCCAGGCAGTAGGTGAACTTGCCGGGATGACCCAGCAGAGCCATGTCCGATTCGCCCGGGCGTGCGCCGCCAATATTGATCATGGCCAGCCGAAGTGCTCGACCAATGCTGGCATTGGCCCGGTGTCCCGGACCCAGCGCACCGAAGCCCCCCGAAATGCCGCCGCAAGCCTGTCTGGCGGGGCCATTGACGATGATCAACGGCGCAGTGCTATGGGGTGTGCTCTGCATTTCCGTGAGATCAAACGCCGGATCGATCACCGCGTTCACCGCCGCGATCACCACCGGCATGTGGTCGGGCAAACACCCTGCCATGACAGCGGCCACAGCCACTTTTTCGACGGTCGCGATTCCGCCACCAGGACCCATGTGGCCAAGCACCATATCCCCGTCCAACCCAGTCGCGAGGATGAGTCGATTGACACGCTCGCGAGTGGGCACGATCACCGGCAAACCATCGGTGCACCGCAGTGCGTGGAGTTGTTCGATGGCAGCCATTTCGTCGGCGGCGGACAACAACGTGGTCTGGGAGATTGATGCGGTCATGCAGGATTTCTCTCTCGCTGTTCTCAATAAACGTGATCAGGCCACTCGCCGCAATGCGGCCAGGATATCCGGGACAATCGCTTCGGCAATTCGACGCAGACTGTCTGTGCCCGTACCTGCCACTGGATGAGGCAGACGCACACGCGGGATGTCCGGCATGCCCAATGAATTCGACACAAAATCGCCCTGCGGCCAGAACTTATCTGTCACCAGAGAAACCGCCGGGATCCCGAGGTTTGCAACCATGATGCCGTCACGCACGGTGCCGGTAGTGCAACTGCCTCAGTGCCCGTAGGCGGCAATGACCGCTTTGCAGCTGGCTCTGATCTCGCCGAGAATTTCGGGGCTCGCGGGAATGGAGGCATTACCCTTGTTCCAGTGTTTGGCGGTGATGCCAACCTTGCTCGCGAGGGCGGTGGCGACCGCTTCCAGAAAAGCGACGGAATCAGGAAAACCGTTGGCCAGGAAGCCGACGGTGATCCCCTCCTCCTGCTCAAGGTCGATGCCCAGCGTATACGGTGTCACCTGCATGTCCGTCGGGGCGCGCGGGTCGAGGAACTCGATCATGGTCTCAGGCCTGTTGTGCGGGAACCTCGATTACAAGCCCGTCGTGGGCTGCAGTCAATCTGAGTTGACACGCCAACCGACTTCCAGACCGCGGTTGCCAGGCAAACTCCAGCAGATCCAGCTCATCCCGGGACGGCGGCTTGAAGGTCTCATTCCACGGCACATCGACGTAACAATGACAGGTACAACACGTGCAACCCCCACCACACTGTGCCTTGATACCGGGGATGTTGTGGTCGAGCGCCGCATCCATGACGGTTCGACCAGAATCAACCACCACTGGAAATCGGGCGCCGTCAGCTGCAAGGAAAACGAGTTGGGGCATGTCTTGAAACCAGAATCCGCCCTGGATTGTCCGGCATTGGCGCGCGAATGTCCTTCGACCCATTCACGAAGTCCGCCCGACGCGACCGGAGTTTTGAATTCCGATGTGACAAAGCGGGCCCTGCACCATAATCGGCGACAACTCGCACATCTGGCAAAACATGACTCACACCAACTTCAGCCGAATCGTTGTCCAGATCTGCCGCCAGCCCCCCGCTCCGTTGTCACTCCTCTTCAGTCTGGCGTTGGGCATGTCCATGGTCGGCTGTACGACCAGCCCGTCATCCCAGGATCCCGTCGACGCGGAGCGTGTTTCCAAAGCCGATTCGAAACCTGATTCAGCGATCGAATCTGCGGTGAAGGCACCGCTGGTGGATCTCAACGTACTGCGCAAGAAAATCCCGAAAGTCCTTGAAACTGCAACGAAAGCACCTTACGCAATGCCCGAAGATAGACGGTGCAGCGAACTTGCCACCGAAATTGCCGAACTCAATCGTGCCCTGGGCACTGATCTGGACGCACCGATGACGTCCAGGCGCAGCCTTGCGAAGCAGGGTGCGGACGAAGCGAGCCAAGCCGCTGCCGATGCGATGGAAGACCTTACCACTGGCTGGATTCCCTACCGCAGCTGGGTGCGTCGATTGACCGGTGCCGAGCGGCATTCGAAGGTAGTGGCGAAGGCGATTCAATCCGGCCTCGTGCGCCGTGCTTTCCTCAAGGGCATCGGCGAACAGGCACACTGTGCGTTCCCGGCGTCACCACTCACCCCGGTCGCTGCCGGCTCCTGGCGTTTCACGCACGCATTACCTGCACCGTGGGACCTGGAGAACCCGCTGGGTCCGGACCTGCGGGGCGAGGTCATCAAAATTTCTGAATCGGCGTTTCATGGTCCGGCTTACCTGCGTTGTGAACCGGCCGAATTCA
>CAMDVY010000518.1 GCA_945878745.1 Klebsiella pneumoniae
CAACAATCGCGGTCGGAGACCGCTCCTACACGAGATCAGCTGCCTGGCGTGAAGGATTGATGAGCAACTCTCCTCGCACCGTGATCAGGGCCTGGCTGCGGATCAGCAATCCATGATCACTCAACTCCAGATCCATTGACCCGGATCGAACCGACGATTGAAACGAGCGCATGTTCCGCTTGCCGAGTCGAACCGACCAATACGGTGCCAGAAAGGTATGCGTGCCACCGGTGACCGGGTCTTCGTTCGATCCGCTCCATGGCCAGAAGTACCGTGAATGAAAGTCGAAGCCATCGTCAGCCGGCGCTGTCACCAGTACACCATTGATCGTTTTGTGCGAGCGCAACAGCGCTGCAAAGTCTGGGCTCAGACCCGCGAGTTCACGCCAGCTTTCGATTTCCAGCAGCAGTATTCGGGTCTCGTCGTTGTAGGCGGCATTGACGATGCAGCGCAGGCCCAGCGCTTCGAGCAATGCCGGTGGCGCCGAGGATGGTGTCGTTGTGTAGACGGGAAACTCCATCTCCACCCACTCCGGTGACACCCGAACCGGCAGGTGAACACCGTGCCCGGTAGTAAAACTGATCTGCTCGGCAGCAGTTTCCGCATGGAGGACACGCGCAGCCGCGAGCGTGGCATGACCACAGAGCGGAATTTCCATCTTCGGTGAAAAGTAACGGATGACGAATGCGCCGCGTTCCGGCTGGGGGCAGACAAAGGCGGTCTCTGACAGATTCAGCTCCGCCGCTACGGCAAGCATGAAGGCCTCCGGAGGGAACATATCCGTCAAGCAGATGCCCGCCGGATTACCCCGGAACGCCTCGGCGGTAAACGAATCGACAACAAAACACTGCACGTCAGCCAGCCTCCGATGGTTTGTTCAACCAGTAGGCTCTCATCAATTCACGGGACCACTGCGGCTGCACCACGTCTCCACGGGGCAGAAACTCCTGCATCACCGGTTTGAGATCGAGCACGGGCGTGCCATCAATGGCATCCAGTTCACTCACCACCAGCGTGCACCCCGCCACACTTTCAATCCTGCAGATCGTCGAACCAATCCGGTTCGGCCGATTCTTGCCCCGCTGCGCAAAAATGCCGATCTTCGGCCAGGCGGTATTGTTCCTCGGATGACGCGCACTACTGACGATCTTGTCAGGGTCGACTTCATGAAGGAGGAACAGCACTTCGACGTGACTGAAACTCGCCAAACCAAGCAGCGCTTCATCCGAAAAACCCTCGACCAGCGTAATGGCCGACCGCTCTCCACCCCAATAGTCGTCCTCCGCGTGTGGCCGAATCGCCGATACCTTGCCAACAGGCTCTACGACATAATTTTCTGGCATCGGGTTTCTCCTTGATTTCAATCGTGGGACGACGCGCTCCAGCGACACTCCACCGCAATTGCGTCTTGTCATCAACGCAGGGCAGCCTGATATAGTTTCGGGGAATCTGATTCTGGGGGAAGATCATGAAGGAATTCAAAGGCCGGACAGCAGTTATTACCGGCGGAGCCAGCGGCATCGGCCTGGCACTGGCAAGACGTTGTTCAAATGAAGGCATGAATATCGTCCTTGCCGATATCGAACGCGATGCCCTGAACAAGGCGGTGACCTACTTCGAAGATCGACAGCAGCCGGTATTCGGCGTGATTACCGACACCATGCGGAAAGCATCCATCGACAATCTTTTGCTCGAGGCCACCCGTCGCTTCGGCAATGTCCATCTGCTGTTCAACAACGCCGGCGTGGTGAATGGTGGCGCACCTGTGCCGATGTGGGAGATTCCTGAACAGGATTGGGATTGGGTGCTGGGCGTCAACCTGCACGGCGTGCGATTTGGCATCACGACCTTTGTACCCCACATGCTGGCACACGGTGAAGCCGGACATATCGTCAACACCGCCTCGATTGCGGCCTTCATTCCGGGTGGCGGACCCTACAACGTCAGCAAACATGGCGTCGTGTTGATGAGCGAGGGGTTACAGCACGGTTTGCGAGCGGCCAAGGCCAACATCGGCGCCTCCGTCTTGTGTCCGGGCTGGGTGGACACGAAAATCGCCGAAGCAGAGCGCAATCGACCTGGCGCACTGGCCAGTCAGAAAAATCCGGCGGGTGATGGCCTGCCCATCGGGGACGCGCTCAAACTTGGAAAATCACCGGACGATCTTGCGAACATCGTTTTCGACGCCATCATCAACGAAAACTTCTACATCCTGCCCCATGCGGGATGGGACGATGTCGTGACGGGGCACGCCGCGGCCATCGTCGCACGGGGTGATGCCTTCAAGCTCGACACCCAGGCCATTCTGGCGCGCCGTGCCAAAGGAATCGATGTCTGACGACGCGACACGATAGTCCGGACAAGCCATCCTTTACCCGTGATGGCTTTCGTGGGAGGCTGCATCCAATTTCAAAAGAGGATGGGAGTCCAATGTCTACAGCAATACTGCCAATTTTCCAGCACGCCTATTTTGTGAATGACATCGAAGAGTCGGTGCACAAGTGGCATCGACTTTACGGTGCCGGTCCGTTCGTGCTGGTACCCCACCACAAGACGGTGAAGTTCCAGTATCGAGGCACACGCCAGGAGGCCGATGTGTCCTACGCGTTTGGTTATCTTGGCAACAACCAGATCCAGTTCATCCAACAACACGACGAAACACCGTCGATCTATCGGGACATGTACAAAAAGGGTGAAGAGGGTTTTCACCACGTGGGATGTCTTGTCAACGATTTCGCAGCTGCGCGCAAGCGCATGCTCGACCTTGGCTTCGTCAATGCCTGCGAGCTGTGGGCCGATGACGTCAATGCCGCCTACTTCGACACACGCAGTGTGAATGGCGGATTTACCGAGATTCACGGCGATCCGGTCCACATCCTTGGAAGCTTTGCAACCTGGAAGCGGGCACACGAAAATCTGAAACCCGGTGACAGCCCGATCATGGGACGTGTGAATGCGTTCCCTGACGGCCGCGATCCTGGCTATCTGGACACACTACGCAAGTAGTCGACAGAACCCGGTAGATCCAATGCAGCGTCTGACGGCAACCGTCA
>CAMDVY010000519.1 GCA_945878745.1 Klebsiella pneumoniae
GCCGACCTGACTGATGATTATGATCGTCGGTGAAGCCTGCGCACCGAACAGTGTCTGCGAGAATTCCGGGAAAAAGTGGCCGACCAGGGAAGGCCCGAGCATCAGGCCCGCCAGGATCTCGCCAATCACTCCCGGCTGATGCAGCCGTCGGAAAGCTGTGTTCATCAAACGCGCGGCGGCGATCATGATGATGAGTTGCAGCAGAATTGTGAAAAGCAGGCTCTCAGTCTGATGAACAGAAGCGGTCACGCAGCGGGTCCTCGCAGGAGCGGGTTGTCAAGTTCCAAAGTGGCTGTCCACTAAAACTCTGCAAGCACATCCAGCGCCGCAGACAGGCTCTTCACTCCATGCACCGCCATCCCGGGAATCACCTCGCGTGGGCGATTGCCAAACGGCACGATGGCGCGTTTGAAGCCATGTTTGGCGGCTTCGCGCATGCGCTCCTGTCCATTCACCACCGGGCGTATTTCGCCGGTCAGTCCCAACTCGCCAAACACGATCAGGTCTCGCGGCAGCTGCCGATTCCGCAGCGAGGACAACACCGCAAGAATGGCAGCAAGGTCAGCGCCGGTTTCCGTAATGCGTACGCCGCCCACGACGTTGACGAAGACATCCTGATCCGACAGCGCCACCCCACAGTGTCGATGCAATACCGCGAGGTGCATGGCCAGGCGTTGCTGATCAAGGCCAACGCCCACACGCTTTCCATAACCACCCTGCACTTCATCAACCAGCGCCTGAATCTCCACCAGCAGCGGTCTTGTACCTTCCCAGGTCACCGTCGCAACGCTGCCCGGAGCATCGAGTTCACCGCGTTGCAGGAAAATCGCTGACGGATTGGCGACCTCTTTCATACCTACTTCGGTCATCGCAAAGATGCCGAGTTCATTCACCGCACCAAACCGGTTCTTGTGACTGCGCAGGGTGCGATAGCGCGCGCCTGCAGGGCTATCAAGCATGAGGAAGGCGTCGATCATGTGCTCGAGCACTTTCGGACCGGCCAGACTGCCTTCCTTGGTGACATGACCAACCAGAATGAAGATGGTGCCGGTTCGTTTGGCCAGACGAGTGAAATACGCCGCGGTTTCTCGCACTTGCGTGACGCTGCCCGGGGTTGAGTCCACGCTGGACAACTGCATGACCTGAATGGAATCGAGAATGACGAGGTCGGGCCGACGTTGTTCGATCTCGGCGGCGATGGTCTCGGCGATCGTTTCCGCTGCGACAACCAGTTCGTCCACGGGCAGACGAAGTCGATGGGCGCGCATCGCGAGTTGGGTCAGGGACTCTTCGCCGGTGACATAAAGGACTTTGTGCGTGCGCGCGAGCATCGTCGCGACCTGCAAAAGCAGCGTGCTCTTGCCTGCACCGGGATCACCGCCAATCAGGATCATCGAGCCGGGGACCAGACCTCCACCCAATACACGATCCAGCTCACCGAGGCCCGTGGCGATTCGCTCCACTTCCTCGGCCTTGACGTCTGCCAGGCGCTTTACTTCACTCGCTGCACCCGCGAACCCGCGGACCGGCTCGGCAATGGGGCCAATGTTGACTCGTGACAGGGTGTTCCACGCTTCACAGGCATTGCATTGCCCCTGCCACTTGGCGTGTTCAGAGCCGCTCTCTCCACAGACAAACGCACTGCGGGCCTTCTTCGTCGCCATCAGGAGTAACCGCGATAAACATCGCTGGCAAGGTTTTCGAATTTCGTCAACGAACCATTGAATGCGAGGCGGATCGTGCCAATCGGCCCGTTACGCTGTTTGCCAATGATGATCTCGGCGGTGCCCTTGTCCGCCGAGGCATCGTTATAAACCTCATCTCGATAGATGAAGAGGATGAGGTCGGCGTCCTGCTCGATGGCGCCCGATTCGCGCAGGTCAGACATCATGGGTCGCTTGTCGGCCCGATTTTCCAGGCTGCGGTTGAGCTGCGACAACGCAATCACCGGGCAATTCAGTTCTTTGGCAATCGACTTGAGCGAGCGGGAGATTTCAGAAATTTCGTTCACGCGATTTTCCGCTTCCTGCGCAGTGCGCATGAGCTGCAGATAGTCGACCACGATCATGCCAATGCCGTGTTTGGCCTGGCGCGCAATGCGGCGGGCCCGTGAACGCAACTCGTTGGGTGTCATCGACGGGGTATCGTCGATATACAGTTCCTTGTCCTTGAGCTGCGCGACCGCGCTGGTGAATCGTGACCAGTCTTCGTCCTTGAGTTTGCCGGTGCGCAATCGGGAAAAGTCGATGCGTCCGAGTGATGCCAGCATACGCATCACCAACTGCTCCGCCGGCATCTCCATGCTGAACACGACGACGGCGCCTTGACTGGCCATGGCTGCGTGTTCGGCCAGGTTCATCGCAAACGACGTTTTGCCCATGGAAGGACGACCGGCAACGATGACCAGGTCCGCTTTTTGCAATCCCGCCGTTTCGGTATCCAGATCATCAAAGCCGGTGGAGATGCCAGTGAGATGACTCTTTGATTCGAACAGCTCGTTCACGCGCTTGACGGCGCGAACCAGCAGATCGGTAACTTTCTCCGGCCCGCCTTCCCGCAAACGCCCTTCGGAAATTCGGAACACGGCCTGTTCTGCAAAGTCGAGCAGCGTCCCGGTGTCTTTGCCCTGCGGTGCGAAGGCCATCTCGGCGATCTGGTTGGCCGCGGCGATCATCTGCCGCAGGGTTGATCGCTCACGTACGATGCGCGCATACGCGAGGATGTTTGAGGCGCCTGGTGTGCCGTCGAGAATTTCGCCCAGGTAGGTCAGTCCCCCTGCGCGTTCCAGCATGCCAGTCGATGACAGCTTTTCAGAAACGGTGACGGCATCCAGTGGTTCGTCTTCGTCGGCCAGTGCCTTCATGGCTTCGAAAATGAGCTGGTGTTGAGGCCTGTAGAAGTCGGCCGATTGGCAGATTTCCACCACATCGAACCAACGTTCGTTGGACAGCATCAAACCGCCAAGTACCGACGTTTCGGCTTCCACCGAGTGGGGTGGCACCTTCAGCGAAGAGGCGCTGAACGCGCGTTGTGGCGCTGAGCCT
>CAMDVY010000520.1 GCA_945878745.1 Klebsiella pneumoniae
TTTGTGGAAAGGTTCGATCGGTCAAACAGTCCCTGCACGTTTAATCGGGTAGTCCAAGCACCCGCTTTGAAATGATGTTCAGCTGGACCTCATTGGTGCCGCCATAGATGGTCACCGCTCTGTCACGAAGGAAGTTTCGGCCGCTTTCCAGTTCATCCGGCGTAAACCCTGCGCCGTCCCAGACGACACCATTCACGCCGCGCACCTGAGACCTCAGCTCCGAGCCATTTTTCGCAAGGGTCGAGCCGACGTACTTGAAGATCGACGTGGCAGCGCCCGGTGCGCCGCTATCGCGCGCCTCTTCGACAGTCCGTTTTGCGGTCAATGCGAGCGCAGTCTCCTGCATGTTGTGATCGAGAATGGTGCGCCGCATGGCGGCATCAGCAATCTGCCCGTTGTCTTCACCAAGATAGTTCTTGGCCAGGCGCGCCAGCGGATTGAGTCGTGGCTGGGCAGGCTTGCTGGTTGATTCAGCACGCGTCGCGCCAGAGCGCTCGTACTGCAACAGGCGTTTGGCAACGGACCAACCTTTGTTGATTTCCCCGACGAGATCTTCCTTGCGCGCGATGGCATCGACAAAAAAGGTCTCGCAGAAAGGTGATGATCCGGAGATGAGGCGGATGGGTTTCACCGTCACGCCGGGCTGGTGCATATCCAGAAGGAGAAACGAGATGCCCTGCTGCTTTGGCGCATCGGGATCCGTGCGAACCAGGACGAACATCCAGTCGGCGTGATTGCCACCCGACGTCCAGATCTTCTGACCATTGATCACGAAGTGATCACCACGAAGTTCGGCGCGTGTTCGCAATCCGGCGAGATCAGAGCCCGCACCCGGCTCGCTATAACCCTGGCACCATTTCACCTCACCGCTGGTGATCTTCGGCAGGTGGCGCATTTTCTGCGCTTCGGTTCCGAACTCGAGCAACGTCGGCCCGATCATCACGAAGCCCATTCCCGTCGCCGGTGGTAACGCCTTGATGGCACTCATCTCTTCTGCAAGGACCCTGGCATGCTCACGATCCAGCCCGCCACCACCGTGCTTTCGATCCCAGGTGGGCGCCGTCCAGCCTTTGGTCACTGCCCGCTCCAGCCAGAGCCTGGCATCCGCAGTGCTGTAGACCTCGTGCGCATCCTCGAAGTGGAGCGTGCGGTTGCGCATGCTGTGCGGACAATTGGCTTCCAGCCACTCGCGGGTCTCATTGCGGAATTGATCGAGACTCATGGTCGCCTCCTCTTTGGGAGCAGGCATTCTTGCAGAACCCGGGACGGTATACACCGGGAGGAGACACATCCCTTTTTATTAGCAGCTACCTTGAAGCTCCTGGGTTTTTCTCCTGCGCCAGACCAGCATTCGGGTGGAACCCAGGGCCGGAAGCGTTAACATCCCGGTTATCGACGTACAACGCGTGAGACTTCATGTCCCTGCAGATCATCGACCACACCAGCACGAACCGGCCCCACACCTTCACCAAGGATCGGTATATCTCTCCAGATACCATGGCGCAGGAGTGGCAGCACGTCTGGCGCAATACCTGGCTCCTGGCCTGTGTTGAACAGGACCTTGCTCAGCCCGGCGATTTTTATGTCTTCCCGATCGGCCCGGAGCAGATCCTTCTGACCCGCACCAGTGATGGCGGCATCAATGCCTTCTACAACGTCTGTCAGCATAGGGGGCTGCGACTGGTGCACGAATCCTGTGGCAACTCCCGTTTCTTTCGATGTGGTTACCACGCCTGGACCTACGGTAACGATGGATCACTCAAGGCAGCTCCCCATCGCGAACAGTTCCTGCAAGGGCTTGACCTGGAAGGTCGGGGACTAAGGCGGGTTCATGTCGACGTCTGGGACGGCATCGTCTTTGTGCATCTCGGGGAAAATCCGATGCCGTTGCAGGACTTTCTCGGCCCCGTCGTCGACGCACTCGCCGCCTACCGGTTTCGCGACATGACCGTGGTGGAGGATCAGACGTGCTGGCTCAACTGCAATTGGAAGGCTGTCGTCGACAACTTTGGCGAGCTTTACCACGTGGATTTTCTGCATCCACAACATCGATCGATGGTCGACTGCTGTAACGACACCGTGCATCTGTTCCCGCACGGGCACACCGGCGTACACGTACCCGGTGCCACCACCAACCCCCGCTTTCCGATCCCGGAGCAGCCAACACCCGCGCTCGCAGCCCGGCTCATGGATGTCGGATTGAAGGCCGAAGATTTTGTTGGCCGAGTCCCGCAGATCCGGGCCGCTGTTCAGGCCAACAAGCGAATCCACGCGCAGAGCCGGGGTTTTGACTATTCCGCCTTCGCCGATGAACAACTGACCGACGCCTGGCAATACAACCTGTTTCCAAACACTGTCATGTCATTTGGCACAGATTTTTGCTGGATACTTCGCCCGCGCCCGCACGCAACCGACCCTGGTCGTTGCGAGTTCGACAAGATTTCACTGGTGCGCCTGCCACCCGGCCAGAACCGACCACCCAGACCCCCACGCGATGTCTTCGAATATGACGCTGTGCTGCGTGGCGAGAAGTCGATGACCATCACCATCGATCAGGATGTCGAGCTGCTCAAACATGCGCAAAGCGGCATGCAGTCCGCAGGATTCGACGCGGTCTGGTTATCCGAAGAAGAAGCTCGAGTGCAGCATTTCCACGGTGAATGGAATCGACTGATGCACGAGCCACAGGAACTGCCCGAATGATTTGTGGTCGCCACACCTCATGACACGCGCCGACCTGCTGGGACGGCCAGTCGATCAGATGACCTACGCCGGCGACCTCACGTTTCTGCGTCGACAACGCACCCGCGACATCGGCGGCGCCGACATCGTCATTTCCGGATTGCCATTCGACGCCGCCACTACCTTCCGGCCCGGCGCTCGTTTTGGTCCGGCGGCCATCCGCGCCGCGTCAGTGCAACTGGCTGAGCTCTCCTCGCGCGCCTTTCCCTTCGACATTGATCCATTTGCCACGCTCGCGGTCGCCGATTGGGGTGACTGCTATTTCGATGCAGGCCACCCACAGCAGACCGTGGAGCGGATT
>CAMDVY010000521.1 GCA_945878745.1 Klebsiella pneumoniae
GGAGGTGTGCCTGAAATACTGCCGATTATTGTCGAATCAAGGTTAGAAGGTACTTCCGGGAGCCAGATTTGGTGGCCCCCGGTGCAAGTCGCGAGAGTCCTACCTGATCTGCGACTGCTGGTAGTTCTGCTCGCCAACCCGGTCGAGCAGTGATAGCTGCGTTTCCAGCCAGTCGACATGCTCCTCTTCGCCTTCAAGGATAGACTCGAACAGCTCCCGCGAAATGAAGTCCTTGACGCTCTCGCAGTGTTCAATCGCAGCTCGCAGATCCGGCATGGCCAGCATCTCCAGCTTGAGGTCACACTCCAGAATTTCCCGAACACTCTCGCCGATCAGCAACTTGCCGAGTTCCTGAAGATTAGGCAGACCATCGAGAAACAGGATCCGCTCCATAAGCGCATCCGCGTGTTTCATCTCATCGATGGACTCTGCCTTTGCCTTCTCCGCCAGCACCTGTAAGCCGAAATTCTGCAGGATCTTCGCATGCATGAAATATTGGTTGATGGCGGTAAGTTCGTTCTTGAGCACCTTGTTCAAGTGAACAATCGTGTCTTTATGGAGAGCTTTCACTGGAAAATCCCTAGTTTCAGTTCTGAGGAGAGTAGCAGCGACGCTAGGCAATGTCTATTTAACTATATGATTAGTAGACTATTTTTGTCTTTTTTCTCGATATTGCATCATGATCACAAATCAAAGAATAAGGCACTTGCTAGCGAGAATCATTTCTATTTACACTACGACAGTCGTCGGTACTTCTCGTATCGACCCTGGGAGAACACCGATGTACGTCTGCGTCTGCCGTGGAATTACCGACCGGGACATCCGCAAAGCCATCGCCGAAGGCGCGAGCTCCGTCAGCGACGTCGCCCGGATGCTCGGCGCCGGTACCGGTTGTGGTACCTGTCGCGACTTCACCCAGGAGCTGATCCAGGAAGCCCACTCTCTCCAGTTGGTTAACCAACTCACTTACGCCGCCGCCTGATCCAGTCTGTTTTTCCGTCCCCCGTCGTCTCCCCGACTTGTGTTTGAGGCGACAGCCTTGCTACTGAGCTTTTGCCGTGAACCCATAGTCCACCGGCACTTCGACGCCGTTGAGAAAACGGGCATCATCCGATAGCAGGAATGCAACCACGCCCGCAACGTCCTCGGGCTGCCCGATCCGTCCACCTGGGTAGCTGGCCGCAATGCCGTTCATACCCGCATCGATTGACGTCACCTTCCCTGCCGCGACCAGCTGTTCAATCGGCAGGCGAGCCAGTGGAGTATCGATCGGTCCGGGATGCACGGAGTTCACACGTATGTGGTACCCCGCTTGCGCGAACTCCAGTGCGGCGGCCTTGGTCAGAAGGCGCACCGCGCCCTTTGCAGCACAGTAAGCACTGAAGCCGGGTTGACCGCCCAGGCCGTAGATCGAGGAAAAGTTCACCACTGAAGCACCATGTTGGACGCCGGAATCGATCAGCAGTGGTGTGCAGTATTTGAGACTGAGAAAAACACTGTCCTGGTTGATCGCCTGAATCCGTCGATACTCGGCCAGCGGGGTTTCAAGCAGCGGCTGCATGAGGATGGCGCCGGCGACGTTCACCACACCGTCAAGCGCACCGAACTCTTCCCGCACAACGTTGGTCACCGACCGCCACGCGTGCTCCTGGGTGACGTCGAGGGAGAGATAACGGGCCTTGCAGGCATTGGCAATCGCGGCGCCATGCAACTCGAGATCCGTCAGAATCAGGGTGGCGCCCCGAGCCGACAACAACCGGCAGATCGCCTGTCCAATACCACCACCGCTGCCGGTAACCAGAATCCTGCGCTGGGTTAGCGACATTCCCACCCCTTTGATATGCTCCGGTAGACAGAGCATACAAGGAACCGGGGGGCAACCTTGAACGTCTGGCCAAATTTTGTAGTTCTGTGCTCCCATCCGAAGGGGGATTGACGATGGCACTGCTGGCGATGGCTGATTGGCTCATGATTTTTGGATTTGGAGGGATCTGGCTCGGTGTACAGATCGTGGCGAATGGCCGCTTGCCGCGCCGGCTTCGCAGCGGCCCGACACCTACAGCACCCAAGGGCTCACCCGAGGCGTTCGGTCTGTTCTGGATTGATCAGTACGGCTACATCGGTCTCACGTTTGCT
Source organism: Klebsiella pneumoniae (assembly GCA_945878745.1). Lineage (GTDB taxonomy): Bacteria > Pseudomonadota > Gammaproteobacteria > Pseudomonadales > Azotimanducaceae > SYFY01. Next base: position 2,137 of record CAMDVY010000521.1, read on the forward strand.
GTGGGTGGATTGATCGCCGTGCTTGCTGGAGTTTTGGCATGAATGCTCTGGTGACTGCTTTTTACGCTGGTCTGTGCGGTCTGCTCGCCGTGCTGCTTGCCAATCATGTGCTGTACGTAAGATTGCGCTCCGCCAGTCAGCCGAAATGGCGCCCGGACGCTGTACTGCGCGTGCAGGCCAATTTCGTTGAGAACGTCCCGCTTGCCTTGTTGTTGCTCTTGATGATGGAACTCAACGGAACCAGCCATCCGATCCTGCATGGATTTGGCCTCAGTCTGATCACATGCCGGCTCCTGCATGCCTGGGGACTTTCGCGTACTGAGGGCGCAAACTACCCTCGACTGATCGGTGCGCAGGGCACGTTTCTGCTGCTATCGATCATGGCCGTTTCGCTGGTTTACACCTTCATCATGAATAGCGAGGCCCTCTGACCTCGATGAGTTCCACAGCAGCGAGTCGCTGCCGCGGCTCACCTGGTCCTGGTGGCTAACAAAAAGGATCACCACGGGAGGTGTTCGTGAACATTCTGGATCTGCTCGCTCACGGCGTGCTCGATCTTTCTGTCCCCGCCTTGATTGGCGTCACCCTGCTGCTGACCCACATCACGGTACTCGGTGTGACGCTTTACCTTCACAGATTCTCCGCTCATCGCGCGCTCTGGCTGCACCCTGCCCTCCAGCATTTTTTCCGGCTGTGGTTGTGGCTCGGTACCGGCATGACCACGAAAGAATGGACCGCAGTCCACCGCAAACATCACGCTGAATGTGAAACTGTTGAAGATCCGCACAGTCCCGTGGTGATGGGACTGTCAAAGATCCTCTGGGATCAGGCCAGTGCCTATCGCGTCGCCGCTGCCAAGCCCGAACTCATCGCGCGTTATGGCTCGGGCACTCCCGAAGACTGGAT
>CAMDVY010000522.1 GCA_945878745.1 Klebsiella pneumoniae
TTGTCACCCAGCCCATCGATGTTCATGGCGCGGCGCGAGGCAAAGTGCAACAGGCCTTCCTTGAGTTGTGCTGCGCAGACGTTGATGCCACCGGAACACCGCGCCACCGCTTCTTCCGCAACACGCTCGACGGCACTGCCACATACCGGACAATGGGTCGGCAGTTCCACGGGCCTCGCATCCGGCGGACGACGCGCCGTGATCACCCCCATGACTTGCGGAATGACATCACCGGCACGCCGGATCAATACCGTGTCGCCGATACGCAGATCCAGTCGTTCGACCTGATCCATGTTGTGCAGCGTTGCATTCTCGACCGTGACACCACCAACAAAGACGGGAGCCAGTCTCGCCACTGGCGTGATCGAACCCGTTCGCCCCACCTGAAAATCCACATCGAGCAGTGTCGTCGTGGCCTCTTCCGCAGCAAATTTCCAGGCCATGGCCCAACGCGGGGTTCGACTCAGAACGCCAAGACTCGCCTGCAGGGACAGCGAATCGACCTTGATCACCGCGCCATCGATGTCGTAACCCAACTGGTCGCGACGTGCTTCGAGACGCTGCAGATAATCCATGCAGCCCGCCAGATCAGACACCTTTTCGATCAGGGGATTCACACGCAATCGCCAGGTGCGAAACGTTTCCAGCACCTGCATATGGGACTCGGGTCGCCACACGTCAACGCCCTCACGCCCTTCCCCACCCTCGATCCAGCCCAGGCTGTAACAGAACATCGACAGCGGTCGTTCAGAGGTGAGTCCTGGGTCCAGTTGGCGCAACGAACCAGCCGCACCATTGCGCGGGTTGACGAGGGGTTTGTCTCCCCGTGCAACCGCGCGTTTGTTGAACGCGCTGAAATCGGCGTGGGACATATAGACCTCGCCACGAACTTCGAATCGCAGGGGCAGATCTGGTCCGGCCAGTTGCAGCGGCACACTCTTGATGGTCCGCACATTGGCGGTGACGTCTTCTCCGGTCTCCCCGTCACCCCGAGTCGCGGCCTGAATCAATCGGCCACGTTCGTAAATCAGCGCCACTGCAACGCCGTCAATTTTTGGCTCGCAGACAAATTCCAGCGGCACTGTTTCGCCGATCAGCTTTCGGGTTCGTGCCATCCAGTCGGATATACCTTCTTCGCTGGTGCTCTTGTCCAGCGACAGCATGGCTTCGCGGTGGCGAATCTCGGGAAAGCCGCCGCTGACAAGTGCACCCACACGCTGGGTTGGCGACTCGGGAGTCACCCAATCCGGATGTTCGGCTTCGAGGCGGGAAAGTTCGTCAAACAGAACGTCGTACTCGGCATCCGCAACCTGCGGCGTGTCGAGTACGTGGTAGGCGTAATTGAGTTGGTCGATCAGGCGTCGAAGTTCGAGCACCCGATCATGAGAAGACATCGCAGGCTCTGCGAATCATTCAAGCGGGCCGCGACAGGCGACGACGTGAATATTCGGCGATTCGCTCGCGATAGTGATCAAACGTCTGCAGGCCAATCACCGATCGGTTCTCGTCCTTCAGCTCGCCGTCCAGCGAGGAAGCAAGCCCTGAAGCCACCCGTCGCATGTCGTCAAATATTCGCAGGGGATGATCAAGCCCCTGAAGCTGCATGAAGAACGCCACCCCCGGGGTTTGCAGTACATCGAGGTTTGAGTAGTCGAACGTGCCGGGGTTAACCGCATTGGCAACGCTGTACAGATTGACCCGTGATACCGGATCAACCCGATGAAAGATGTTCATTTCGCCATACTTGATGCCATGTGCCCGCAAGGCCTTGTACAACGCTTGCCCTGAAAAAGTCCGGCCCGGACGCGCCAGCAGGAAAATGCTGATGACCGCATCCTCGTCGACTTCTTCACTGGATGAAACAGGCTCCGGGGCCTGCGCCATCACTCTTTCCTTGAGCACACTTTCTTTGGCTGCACGGCGCTGCACCGGTTGCGGATTAGCAGGCATCGTCACGTTCTGAACACGCGGCCGCAGTGCGGGCGCCTCTGCCTTGGCGGTGACGACCTGGGGCTCAATGGGTTGAGGATCCACACGCACTGGAGTCGGGCTGGCCGCATGGCTGCCGTTGGTACGGGCATAACCACCGGTCGTGGCGGCCCCATTGATTTTCGATTCGGTCCTGGCTTCTTGACGCGACTCCTGCTGAGCCGAGGTGGGTGACCGACGATTTTCCGTGAAGAGCCCATCGCTGCTGCCGAAGAGTTCATCATCGATGTCCTGTCGGGATTGCGTGTGACTGCCATTACGACGCGTGGTCTCACGCGCTGACGGCTCGAGCGGCAATTCGCGTGTCGCAACACCGGCGCGCGCCGACATCGGACGGGCGGTCATGCCAGAGCGCGGGACGTTACCCGTTGAACTGAGCCATGTTGAGTTGAGCCCTGTTGAGTTGAGCCCTGTTGAGTTCATCAGCATGGGCGGCGACGACCTGCCGTTGCCGTGCGGGCTTTCATACTCCCCGTCCAGCTGTGGCAACACCCGTGCGCCACCATTCGGCAGTTCGTGCCGAAATCGGGCTTCCTCATCAAAATCTTCAGGAATGAGATCCCGAGCGATTTCCATGGGCAGGTTTTCCCTTCGCGCGCGCCATGCGATATAGATGCCATGCAGGATGACAGCCACGATCATGACGCCGCCAGCAATGAGGATCAGCGATTTGATATCCATCGTATTCAGCGGCTCCTTTGGTCGTCAGCACGACCTGGACACGTTCAACTTTTCCGCAAACCCGCTGCTCGCTAAACGGCAGCCAGGGCTACGGCTTCACCGACGTCGACGCTGACAAGACGGGACACCCCCGGCTCATGCATTGTCACGCCCATGAGATGATCGGCTGCTTCCATCGTCAGTTTGTTGTGGGTGATGACGATGAATTGCACTTCCGATGACATCTCCTTGATCAACTCCGCATAGCGGGCGACATTGGCGTCATCGAGTGGCGCATCCACTTCATCCAGCAAGCACACAGGGCTTGGGTTGAGGTGGAAGATGGCAAAGATCAGCGAAATCGCTGTCATTGCCTTTTCACCACCCGACAG
>CAMDVY010000523.1 GCA_945878745.1 Klebsiella pneumoniae
TCAGCGCATCAACGCCCCGGCGATCATTCGTCGACTGGGTCGTGTACGTCGGGAAGAGTCGGATGGCCCCTACTATTCTGCGACCATCGAGCTGGACTTCAATGGCGAGATCCGTCCAGTAGGGTTCATCGCTCAGGATCGTGCTGCCGAAAATGGCACCTGGGGCCCACGCCACCACAAGGCGGCTGCAGAACGCATTGCCTACCACGCTCGCCGTCGCACGCCAATCGTCAACTTCATAGACACTCCCGGTGCTGACTCGCGAGAGGAAGCCAATCGACATAACCAGGCACACGCGATCTCCCGACTGATCGTCGAAGCCTGCAACGTCGATGTGCCCACCATCGGGATCGTCTTCGGACTGGGTTACTCCGGTGGCGCCATTCCACTGGCTGCCAGTAACTTGTTGCTGGCAGTGAAGGACTCCGTTTTCAGCACCATTCAGCCGCGTGGTCTGGCCAGTATCGCTCGACGCCTGAATCTTTCGTGGCAGGAGTGCGCGCAATACGTCGGGCTCTCTGCCTTCGAACTCTATGAGCAGGGCAATATCGACGGCGTGATCGACTTCAGCGCGGATCGCGCCGATGCGGATCTGGAAAATCTGCGGCTTGCCATCACGACCGGCATTCTGCGAGTTGAGAGTCAGGCGAAGAACTTCGTCGCCGAGAACGACTACATTCTCGATCACTACAAGCAGAGCCTGTTGCGGTACCTGCGTCCATCACCGCGTCTGGTACAGATGCAGGCCACGGCCGCACTCAAGCTGACCAAGAACCCGACGGAATATCTGAACATCTTCGGGGTGGCGTTCCGTTATCTGCGTTATCTGTCGATCCGCAAACGGATCAAGGCGACCACCAAGGCACAGTACGGTCGCCTTGCGCCCCAGGAACTGCCCCAGGGTGAACTGGATAAGCGGGCCGATCTCGAACGACGCCAGTCTTTCCTCAAGTGGTTGCAGGATCCTGACAAGGTGGTCTACGACGACGCCTTGTCCAAGGCGTGGCGCAACTACACCGACAAAAAAGAAGCGTTGAACGCCGAGCGGGGACGCATTGCGATGTTCCTGTTTGGCGAGCCCAAGAAAAATTTCGACGATGCGCGCGCGGGGCTCATCACGCGGGTTGGTGTCTACCTCTATAACCGCTGGAAGGCTGACGCGGTTGGCAATCTTCGCGCGCTGATCGAGCTGCTGGATAATCACCGGGACACGCGACAGATCATCAAGGTCAGCGATCTGGTTGCGCCGCGGCAGTTCATCGAGGCGATTCGCCTGGATGCAGAGTTGTATCCGCTGATGCTTCGTACGTTCAGTCACCAGGGCAAGAAGCTGCTGGCGGGGCGTGGCATTGAGGACATGTCGGACGCTTATCTCGTCAATCAGCTAACGGCAGAACTCAATCTGGCGATGACCAGTGAACGGTTTACGGTCGGCACCGAAGCGGGTGTTTCCGATCTTGAGGTGAATCGACGGTTCCTCGAAAAACGATTCCCTGAACATGTCAGCGCACGGCGAGATCGTTCACGCATTGTCGGTGCCAATGAACTCACGGTGCTGGATCTGTTGATCGATGATGAACTGCGCGCCGATTTCATGCGCGAGTGCGAGAACCTGCTGTTGTTCGATTCCGTATACGACCAGGTCATCGCCAACCTGGACTCCATCGCCAGTGAAGCGCAGCGCAGTCAGTCGTTGTCTCGCGAATCCCTGGGTCGTCTGCTCAACACGACGCTGGAGCTGGCTGCCAGTGGTGTCACGCTCGGCAGTAGAGGCGCTGCAGCCGGAACCAATGCGACCACGCAGCTCAGGCAGCAGGTGATCCGGTGGTATCAGCGTGTTCTGAAGTTACCCAAGGGCGGTGATTTCTTCCGCGCAGTCGAAGAATGGAAGCGATTGAGTTTCCCGCATCTGGCTGATGCGCTGTTCGTGGTGGTGACCTACATTTTCGAGTCGCTGCTCAACTCCTATGTGTTGGCCGAAAATGAAGGAAAGAGCTACCAGGGCAAGATCGCGCCGCGCAACATTGGCCGACGCAAGGATTTCTGGAATCGACTGCACATTGCCTACCGTGATCTGCAGATGCAGGAAGTCCTGCGCAAGTTCAGACGCGGCACGACGGTCACTCACACCGATATCCTGCAACGTTTCTTTCGCAAGTTTGAAGAACTGGATAGCGATCTGATTTCCAGCGATCCGCGGAGTTTTCCTGGTTTCCGTCTGTCCATTGAAGAGGCGCTGCAGAAGAATCTGACGCCATGCGGCGTGGTGAGTGGCATCGGCACGTTTGAAAACGGCGCGCAGGGTCTGCCGGTGGGCGTCATCGTGTCGAACGTTTCATTCCAGGCGGGCTCCTTCGATATGGCCAGCGCGGTGAAATTCTGTCGCTTGCTGGTGCGATGTGCAGAAGAACATCTGCCGGTCGTCTGTTTTATTTCTTCCGGTGGCATGCAAACCAAGGAAGGCGCAGGTTCATTGTTCTCCATGGCCGCGGTCAATGACCGCATCACGCGGTTTGTGCGGGACCATGACCTGCCGGTGATCATCTTTGGTTTTGGTGATTGTACGGGCGGCGCGCAAGCCAGCTTTGTTACTCACCCGCTGGTACAAACCTATTATTTTTCCGGCACCAGCATGCCGTTTGCCGGCCAGATCGTGACCCCTTCAAATCTGCCGCTGGATTCGCTGCTATCCAACTATCTCTCCATCAATCCGGAGGCGATGCAGGGCTTGGTGAAGCATCCGTTCTACACCAAGTTTGATGAAGCCCTCCGACAGGTGGATCCCGATGTGCCGGTACCCACGGAGAGTGTCCAGGATGTGGTGACTCGCATCTGGTCCGGCGTACTGAGCAAGCAGCGGCCGGTAGTGGTTGCGCACAATCCGCACTACACCGATCGCGATCTGATTCGACCGGTGAAAAAAGTACTGATTCACGCCCGCGGTTGTACCGCGGTGAAGCTGATTCGTATCGCTCAGCGGAACGGTATCCGCGTCGTGCTGGTCCAGTCCGACCCGGATATGGA
>CAMDVY010000524.1 GCA_945878745.1 Klebsiella pneumoniae
TTCAAAGGATGGAAGGATACTGGGAACGTCCGATTGGCGCCGTTAACCGTCATCTTCAGTGCGAATAGTGCAGGCAAGAGCAGCCTGGGACATCTGCTGCTCGCACTTAAACAAACGGTATTGTCAGCGGATCGGAAACGCCCTATCCAACTCGGTGACGACAGTACTCTGATTGACCTCGGAACTTTTGCCGAGTGTCTTCACAACCACGATCTCAAGCAATCACTTGAGTTTGAACTCGCCTGGCGGCTTCCACAAAAACTAGAGGTGAAGGACCCGGTCAGCGGTGTAAAACATGCCAGCGACAGCTTGAAACTTAAAGTGAGCATGAAAGCCGCTCAGCTTGAGCAACCTCGAATGGAAAAAATCGAGTACACGCTCTATCTGAACGAACGCAGTAGTCTGATGGTTGATTTTTCGCGCGACGACAAAGACAAATGGGATATCCATTCGTCGAACTACAAGTTCGTTCGCAATCTACGGCAGGGAGATGGTTCCGGGTATTTTTGTCGGTTTGCTGATGATCTTGCGTTGTTTTGGTCTCTTGTTTTTGCTTGGGCCTGCGGGTTTTTTGTGCGACTGGAACGATGGTTTGCCTGAGTGGTGAGCAGGGAGCGAATACACCTTGATAGAAACGGGTGAGGTTCGCAGCCTCACGGACCTGTTCGTAGCGGGCGTCGAGCAGCAGATACAGCATCTCATCATCCAGCGGTCGGACGCGCCAGGCAGCCAGTCCGATGTCCAGCTTCTGCGCGGCTGACCTGGGTCGAGGAAATCGAGACCTCGGATGCCACCAGCTTGACCAGAATGTCGCAGACCTTGCGGGTCGAGACGCCTTGCACGTACATCTCTGTCAGGGCGATGTTGATCGCCTGTCCTGTGTGCGTCACCGGATGGAGGGCGCTCGGGTAGAAGCCGGCGTTTTGCACTTGGAGCACCTCGAAACTCAATTCGCCGACCCACGTCATGAAGGTCTTCGACCTGGTGCCGTTGGCGTAGTCAGTTCGGTATTCGTCCGTTTATGGGGCTGGGCATTGAGGTATTGGGCTTGTTCTATCTCGCTCGATTTATGGACCAGAATGTGCAGGGCTTCGTCGGCGCTATGCGGACCATGCTCGAGGAGCGCTATGAAGGCAGCTTCCGGGGAGTGATGCTCGACGCGTTGCGCCATCTGGTCGACACCTTCGTGGGTTTGCATAAGAATGCAACGAGGGATTCACTTGGTATGCACACAGGGCGCCGTCGCGCCGCGTTGCCGAGCGGTTCTTCGCACACTACGAGCCCTCATCGCTGCGGACAACACGGCAGCGCAATTCCAGCTCAGAGGGAATTTACAGAAAGCATGTCGCACAAACGAGAGGCCTTCACTGATGTTCAGCGTTCATGGCGTTTCCGGGCAGAGTTTTCGCGGCTCCATGGAACGGTTGAGACAGGTTCCTGGAGTTCTGGCAACACGTAGAGAGCGCGGTGCGGAAAAAGAGGGCGAAGAACTTAGGCCCGAGTATCGGGAAGGAGCACGCCCTACACGCGATGTGGTGGCACCCGATTCACGCGCGGTAGCTGCCTACACCAGCATGTTGCACCGATCGGTTGATCGCGGTCCGGTGCGCCATGCCTGGCAGGTCATGGGTCGCGATGTGCTTAGTCTGAGATCCACGAATACGGTGGCCGCCGCTTGGCGTGCACTAGCCACGCGGGGCGTTCGCCAGGCGCCGGTGGTCGATGCTTCGAACAACGTAGTTGGACTGGTCAGCGATCGTGATCTGCTGACCGTGATTGACCTGCAACCGCTCGCACCCTCGGCCGGAACGCACGGTGGAGGTGTGATTGGTGGGCTGGATCGTCGTGTCTTGGAGGTGATGGTGACGCCGGTAATCTGCGCCGACCCTGTCACGGATATTCGGCGGATCGCCCATGTTTTGATCGAAACCGGCTTGACCGCGCTGCCGGTGGTAGACGAATCGCAAACACTAGTCGGCATGGTGTCGCGCGGAGACATCCTTCGCGCCGCGGTGGCGGATCCACCGCTCAGCCTCTGGGTGTAAAGGTGACCTGATCAACCTTTGTAGTTGATTCCGCAAGTCGGTGGATTGTTGAATTGAGCAGTAAGCCCCCGGATAAAAAGGGCATCAAGAACTTGTTTGCGTTGACGACGATTACCGAGATCGGTGACGTGAATGGGTTCGCGCATCCATGTCAGTCGGTCTCGTGGTCTGGAATGGATATTGAGGAGTACGCATCCGGCGGTAAGTCGAACCGACTGGGGATCACGCGCCAGAGCAATCGGTACCTTCGCAGGGCGTTGATTGTAGCGACCAGCGTGGCTATCGCAGTGCTGGGCAGGGCAAGGACGTGAAAACCAGGCGGGCAAGAAGTATTTGTTTTGGGCCTGCGGGCTTTGTTTGCGGCTGACACGATGTGTTGCCTGAGTGGTGATGAGGGCGCGAACACACCGTGATAGCGGGTGAGATTGGCGCGGGGTCGCGGTACGAGAGTGGCAAGGCGAGCGATAAAGTCTGCTGGACTGAACAGGACGTGCGTGGTGCCGTCGTGGAACGGGTTCTTGAGCTGGTACACGCCCTGGCCGGTGGTATTGACCGAGAGGCGGTCAAGACACAGTGCCGGCCGAGTAATATAACGGCACAGCCGCTCGAGCCGGGCGAGTTGGTGTGCTGTGCACCACTCACCGGTGATGGCATGATCTACCTGTCGGAACACACAATGATTCTCGACTACACCGCTAACATCGAAGGCCAGATCGAACACAACACCAATGTGTGGGATGCCGGCAGTACACCGATTCGCAGATCAGGCGTGATCAGGCAGCCGGATTGTCTGATCTGGTTTGCGACAAAGATGTTGCGCGTGGAAACCTGAGGCAAAGCCGGCACCACAGATCATACGCGTCAGTGTTGTGTCGACAAGCCAGAGAGCAAAGTTGGTTTGGAGTGGTCGTTACATTAGGGCGTGTACGTTCCAGCATCATGATCAACATAAACACACTGAGCATG
>CAMDVY010000525.1 GCA_945878745.1 Klebsiella pneumoniae
CCGAAAACGATGGGACAGAATTTCTTCCGTCAGCACTTCCGCGATTTCTTCGTGTTTGGTCATCGGAGGCCGTCGATTGAGAGTGATTGCTGGACCTGGAAGCTGGTATTACCGAACTGGTCAGACCAGATTGGTCAGGGCAATTCTAGATGTGTCGGAGAAAAAAGCCAAACAATGTTACTACCGGTATCAAATATGAGATTTCGGTCTCAGAACCGGCGTGAAGCCGACCCTTCAACTTCCATGTTGCTGAAAGCCGTTTCCAACTTATCATCGGCCACCTATGATCACGGGCCTCTTAGCAGAAGGTCAGCCCATCATTACCTTTTCGTTCCGCGTCTCCATTTTTGTCGGGGCGATTCTTTTTATCGGGGGGATATTGGGCTGGTGCGCGCAGGCGAGCGCTGAATCGGAAGCCAGATCAGTATTCGATCAGGCAGCCGCCAGCGTGTACCAGATCCTCATCATCGAAGCCGAGTCGGGCAATAAGTCGGCCATTGGCTCGGGGTTTCAGCTGGCAGACTCGGATCTGGTCGCGACCAATTTCCATGTGGTTTCAGATGCGCTGCACAAACCAGAGAAGTACCGCATCGAGTACCTGGACACGACCGGCAAGCGGGGTGTAGCGACCCTGGTTGATTTCGACGTCGTCCACGATCTCGCGCTGCTGCGCCGCGATACAGCGGCAATCGGTGGGCTGTCTTTTTCGATGTCGGAGATCAACAAGGGAGATTCCGTCTATTCTCTAGGGAATCCATATGACCTGGGTCAGACCATCATCCCGGGTACGTATAACGGCCTGCTTGAACGCAGCTTCTATCAGAAATTGCTGTTCAGCGGTTCCCTCAACCCCGGCATGAGTGGCGGGCCTTCGCTGAACGAAGCAGGCGAGATCATCGGTGTCAACGTTGCCACTTCGGGGAATCAGATCAGTTTTCTGGTACCTGCGAAATATCTGATCGCGCTCAAGGACCAGGCCATGGCGCGTGCCGAACCGTTGCAGGCGGCGGCGTATCAGTCGGAAATCGAAGCACAGCTTTATGCGGACCAGGAGTACAAGTACGCCTTGCTCGTGAACCTCGAATGGCCCAGCCAGAAACTTGGCGAAATGAATGTGGCGGGCGAGGTGAGTGCGTATTTCAAGTGCTGGGGTGACACCAATGACAATAAGGAATTGCTTTACCGCATGACCGAGTCGTCGTGTACGTCGGAAGACACGATCTACCTCTCCGGTTCGTTACAGACCGGAGCGATTGACTACCAGTATGGGTGGGTAACCTCAGACCAGTTGCAGTCCCTGCGTTTTCACAGACTGCTGACCGACAGCTACGGCCGCATGTTCACACGCAATCCGGCTGGGGAAGAAGACGTCACCAACTACCATTGTTCGACCGAATTTGTTGGTGCTGACGCGCCGGAAGCAGTTTGGCGAGTGGTGCAATGTGTGCGGCAATACAAGAAGTATCCAAAGCTGTTTGATGTCCTGTTTCTTGGTGTGCTCCTTGGCAAGGATCATCGTTCGCTCTCCAGCCACTTCGCGATCTCCGGAGTGAGCAAGGAAAACGCACAGCTTTTCGCGCGTAAATTCATGGGTATGACCAAATGGGCTTCATAGTCGAAGTCACCAGCCGATCTGGCCGCGTGATTGAGCGGCATCGGATCAATGGCTCAGTCGCTACCCTCGGCAGAGCGTTTGACAATGATGTGATCATCTCGGACCCGTATGTGGATGCGCACCACGCGATCATCGAAGCAACCGAACAGGGACAACAGATTCGAGCCACCCGAGCCGGTATTCCCATTTGGAGCGGTCGCAAGACGATTGATGAAACACCCGCCGGGCTGGCATCGGGTGATGCGATCAGCCTGGGCCGTACTCATTTGCGGATTTACGCGCTTGATCATCCCGTAGCGTCTGTGCTGTCCTTTGATCGCATCGAGCAACTGTTCTCATCCATGACGGCGCCGTCCCGACTTGTTTTGGGGCTGGCTGGTTTTTGCGCCTTGATCGCGCTCGACACCTACCTGCGGTCGTATCAGACCATGGAGTTTTCAAGGTTTGCGCAAGAACTGATCAGTTACCTCACGATGACATTGGCTTGGGCAGCGGGATGGGCGGTAGTCGCGCGCATATCTCGGGGAGAGCCACGGTTCCTGCATCACTGGCTGGTTGCGTTGATTGCCGTCGCGCTCAATCAGGTTGGCGATTTTCTGCTTGAAGTGATTGCGTTCAATACAGGCTCCCTCACCGCGGTGCAGATCATTCGTTATCTCATCGGTGGCGCCTGTCTGGCTTTTGCGCTGACGCTGAATCTTCGTTTTTCGATGCGGCAGTCACCGATGCTCCGACACGTTTACGCACAAGGTTTTGCGTGGATGATCATTGGCTATTCGGTACTCACCACATGGTCGTTTGATGACCTGTTTCTGCTGTACCCGGAGTTTGATGCGACTGTGTTGCCCGAGACGTTTCGTGTTGCACCAACGATTTCAGCAGAGGACTTCGGCGCTCGAACAGACAGCCTGTATTCATTCACGACTGAAGAGTTGAAATAGCGCCGGACCCGGTTCAAGGCACCATTCGTGGACGATAGACCGGCTGCTGATCTGCGTTGGCGTAGTGTTCGGCAAGTTCCTCGACACTCCAGGGCTCGTCGCGGAAGGTGACGCCAACTTCCTTTGGATGTGACCACAGGGCAGTTTTCCGGCCGTTGAACGTCAGACACTGGCCCTGGATGTGCGCGGCCTTGTCACTTGCCAGCCAGATCAACCCCTGCGCAACCTCAGCGGGCGTGCCGAAACCCATTTCGGACGGTCGAGGTGCATCAGTCCCGGCTGTCTTTGCCGCTGCCGCCGCGCGGTCGAAGACAACCTGTGTCATGTCGGTTTCAGCAATGGGCCACAGCGCATTGCAGCGGATGTTGAATCTCGACAGTTCCAGCAGCGCGGTACGCAGCAGACCCATCATCCCTTCCTTGGCCGCCGCATAATTTCCCTGGCCAAAACCGCCT
>CAMDVY010000526.1 GCA_945878745.1 Klebsiella pneumoniae
TTGCAGCGGCATATGGCGGAGACTGGGGTGTGGCGATGAAGCCGGACAGCCTCATTCCCACCGTCGGCGCCACCGGTGGCATTCATCTGGCCTGCTCGCTGTTCGAGCATGCGGGCAAGCCAGTTGCCTACATCACCGATGCACCGACCTATGCAGGGTTCACCGCCCGTGCGGAGCTTTGTCAGCACGCGAGGATCTACAGTGTCGAGATGGACAGTGAAGGCGCTGATCCCGCTCGTTTGCGCGAGCAGATTCGCAAGGCGCGAGCCGACGGATTTTTTGTGCCGTTTTATTACACGATTCCTGACGGCCACAATCCGGCTGGTTTTTCGTTCAGCGATCGTCGCCGGCTGGAAATTCTCAAGGTCGTGAAGGAGGAGGGCATCCTCATCCTGGAAGATGCCCCATACGTCTATATCAGCTTTGCCGATGCCACGCGGCGACCAAAGCCCTTCATCGGTCTTGCGCCCGAACAGACCGTTCATCTCTTCACCGGGTCAAAGATCGGCTTTCCAGGGCCGCGTGTCGGCTTCGTGTACTCGGAAGCACGACTCACCATTGAAGATGGAAAAGACGTGTCCTTCACGGAACTTGCACTGACCGAGGCCGCGGCTGCGATTCTGTTCCAGAATCCGGGCGCATTGCGCGGCTTCGAGGCGTTATTGCATGACGACAGCTTTCAGCCGCGAACATCGATGTGGCCGCTGGCTGAAAAGAAGCTGGGTGTGTATCGAGAGAATCGCCAGCTGTTGCTGGACGGTTTCGAAACAGGGTTGGGTCAACACAGGGATCGTTTCCACTGGACGATACCTGAAGCTGGCTTCTTTACTGTCTTCACCTTCCTGCGCCCCCATGTCTGCACCGATGAGGCGTTCACTCAGAACCTGGTGTCGACCTATGGCATCGTCGCGATTCCCATGCATGACTTCTATCCGCGCGATGCACGTGCCCGTGATCCGCGGGCCGGTCTCAATCAACTCCGTTTGTCTTTCTGTTTTTCAGAGAGTGTTGGCGAAGAGCGGCGTCGTGATCTTGCCGAGGCGGTGGCGGCGTTCTGTGAGGCGGCCAGGACTATTGGCTGACGCTGTGGAAAGACTGGAGGTTGCTGTCAACTCGATGACTCGATTGGAGCCAGATGAAAATACTGTTGAAAACGATGGCCGGATTGGTGCTGGCACTGGTTGTTCTTGCAGGTCTTGCGCTGTGGAAGCCGGTGACGGTGTCCCGGGCGATCTGGCCGATCGTCGAGTTCGTGATGCTGCGGGAACCCTTCAAGGGCGGCACTATCGACGGCGAAGTACAGCCGGGGTTGTTCAAGATCGAGTCCACAGGAGTCAGCACGCAGCCTATCGTTGAAGCAGCGAATGCGTTCATCTCGAGCCTGAACGATGAACAGCGTGCCCGGGCTGTGTTCGAAGTGGATGACAGTGAATGGCGCCGCTGGGCCAACATCCACATTTCCACGAGGCAGGGCGTAGGGCTGCTGGAGATGAACCAGACGCAGAGCGAAGCGGCCTTTGCCTTGCTGGCGGCGACGCTGAGTGCGCGAGGACTCGATACCGCGGTCAACATCATGCGCCTCGAAGGCCATCTGTCTGACCTGAAGAACGATCACGAGCAGTACGGCGAAAAGCGCTACTGGTTCACCATCATGGGGCAGCCTTCTGCGACTGGACCTTGGGGCTGGCAGATCGATGGCCATCACCTGGTCATCAATTGCTTCGTGCTTGGGGACCAGGTGGTACTGACGCCGACGTTCATGGGGTCCGAACCACCCAGAGCAGACTCAGGCCGGTTTGCCGGTACGGTGATCCTCGAAGAAGAACTTGCAGCAGGCCTGACGCTCATCAATGCACTGGACGATAACCAGCGTGAATTGGCGATCGTCGAGACTGACAAGATTGCCAACAACAATCGGGGTGAACTTTTTCAGGACAATGCGGTGGTGCCCTTCCAGGGTATCCCGCTGGAAGCACTGTCAGCCCCGCAGCGGGAACTGGCGCTGCAGTTGATCAGCGTATACACCGGCAGGCTCCGTGAAGGACATGCCGAGATTTCACTTGAGGATATCGTTCGCCACTGGGACGAGACCTGGTTTTCCTGGGTTGGCGGGACTGCGCAAGACAGCGTCTTCTACTACCGCATCCACAGCCCTGTCGTGATGATCGAATACGATCACCAGACTCCGATCGCGCTTGATGGACCTGATCTGCCGTCGAGGGATCATGTGCATACCGTTGTTCGTACGCCCAACGGCAATGACTACGGCAAGGATCTTTTACGGCAGCATCGACAGCTGTACGCACATTGACCAACGCGACGCACCTTGGTAGCAGAATGCATAACGCGTCCTCGTTAGGGATTGAGATGGAGATCAGCGGATCAGGCTGTAGACATCCTCCAGCGAGACCAGCTTGAAGTTTTGTGGCGCATCCGGATTTGTGTTGACGCCGTCCTGCACGACCAGCAGACCCTGGGGATAGCCGGGGAGGGCAGTTGAAGTGGCATCGATCCCGTCGGTCTCTTGTGTACCATCGATTTTGGAGCTGTCGCCGATGCGGAACGAAACCACGTGCTTGCCGTCTGCTGCATCATAGGCGGCATAGCTGTTGTCGCCCTGCGAGGACGCCAGCACCAGCCTACGGTCACCGTACTGCAGCAGGGTGAGTCCTTCGACATCCGGTTCGAGTATGCCGTCATTGATGTCGGCAAACAGAGTCGGTGGCTCGGTGGCATCGGCGCGAACCGACGACAACCAGATCCCGCGACCTTCCTCGCCGATATACAGCTGCCCACTGGCGTCGTCTATCACGCAGCCTTCGGGTTGTGTGGCCAGCTTGAAGCGGCGTGTCTCCGTGAGATTTTTCGTTTCATCGATAAGGAATTGCGCCACCGTCCCGTCCTGGCTCGTGACCAAGGTGTTCAGCTTTTGGTTCGGCAGGACGGTCATGCAGATGCCGTAGGGGTTTTCGAGGTCCACGTCGTGGCGAACCAGTTCGCTCACCTCG
>CAMDVY010000527.1 GCA_945878745.1 Klebsiella pneumoniae
CGATGTTGACCTGGATATCCGCCATGGCAGGGGTCGCCAGAACCAACAGGCACGATAACCGCCACAACCAAAAAAACACTGGACGCGCGCGCACCGAATTCCTGTCCTGCGTACTGCCCGGTGATTGTCGCAATTCCGACCCCTTGGCGATACGCGTTATGATCGCGTCTTCAAAACACTCAGGAATAGCTCGATGAATCCGCAGGACGAACGCATGCATCCCGTTGGCGATGCACCCGCCTGGAGTGAGAGTTACTACTTCAATTTTGTCGATCCCGATTCAAAGATCGCGATGTTCACGCGCATGGGTTTTCGCCCGGGAGATGGCTGGGCGGATGGTCTGCACGTGGTCTATCTGGGTGGTGATCGGGTAGCGTTCACCTACGGCCGCCGTGATATTGGCCCCGACCTGACCGCGTACAACGGGGATCTCTCAGCCGGCGCACTGAAGATTGAGTGTCTTGACCCGTTCAAACACTGGCGGATCGGCTATGACGGCCCTGCGCAAGACATCAAGGACGCAGCGATCCTGCTGGAGCGCCGCAAGTCACGACCGACTGACTGGTTCGTACCGGAGCAATTGACCATGGCGGTCGACTTCCACGGCATATCCGAACCACATTACGCGGCTGGTGGAGAACGTGGACACTTCGAACAGACGGGCCGAGTGAGCGGCGAAATCCGGGTGGGTGACAAGACATTCAACGTCAACGGTTACGGGGTTCGGGACAAGTCCTGGGGTCCACGTGACTGGGGCGCAGGTTCATCCGGGCCATCACAGCAGAGAGCGCTTCCTACCGGCCCTGCACCCTTCGTCAACTGGTTCTCCATGAACTTCGGTCCTGACCTTGCCCTGGGTGGTGCGTGCGTGCGAGCGGCGGATGGCCAGATGCGCGGCAGCGGCTGGTTCAACGCTGACGGACGCAATGAGGAACTGGATGACGTTCTGATCGAGTCACAATATCGACCTGACAGCATCTGGCATACCGACGTGCGACTGACCGCCACAACACGCTCCGGTAGATCGCTCGACATCAAGGGACGTGTGCTGACTGTCTGTCCCACCAAAATTCCCATGCGCGGTGGTGCAACTTTCGTGAATGAAGGTCTGGCCGAGTTCAGCCTCGATGGCAAAACGGGCTACGGCATCGCCGAGCACTGGCATGCGGTGATGGGCGCCGATTGAGTTTCCCGCAACCCATGAGGGGATAACAGAATGACGGACACACCATTCAATTACGACAACGTCCAGGGTTACACGCTCGACAATGCCGCTGAACGCGAACTGGTCGAAGCCCAGAACGAATGCACGTTCATGTGGTCCACCAAAGACGGCTGGCCGGTCGGCGTCATCATGTCGTACGTGTTCGAACACGGTGCATTCTGGCTGAGCGTGTCGTCGCTGCGAGTACGAGTGCAGGCCGTGGAACGGGATCCCCGCTGTTCGATCAGCATCACCAGCAAGGGCGTTGCCGTACCCGGCGGGCGAAGCCTGACTTACAAGGGAACCTGTGAAGTACTGAAGGACCAGTCCACTATCGATTGGTTCCTGCCAGCACTGGCACGTCGGTTGCGACCTGGTGATGCTTCGGCGCAGGCATTGTTCTATCAACTCAACAACACACCCAATCGGCGTGTGCTGAAATTTACACCGCTCAAGACCATCGGTTATGACGGCCAGAAAATGCGCAGGGCGACCGATGACGCCGTCTCAGCCGGCCGGGTTATCGGACCGAGTTAGACAACCCGCTCCCTTTCATGCAGCATCCTCCAAACCCCAACAAACCCAGGAGCTTTTCATGTCTGCGTTGCAGTCGATTCCGCTGAAAACCATCAACGATAAAGCAGCCACCCTTGGTGATTACAACGGCAAGGTCGTGCTGGTGGTGAATGTCGCCTCGAAGTGTGGTCTCACCCCTCAATATGAAGGCCTGGAAAATCTGCACGAATCCTACGCAGGCAAGGGCCTGGTCGTCACCGGATTTCCTGCCAATGATTTTGGCGCCCAGGAGCCCGGCACCAATCAGGAGATTGCTGAGTTCTGCTCCACCAAGTTCTCCGTCGCGTTCCCCATGTTTGCCAAGATCGCTGTGACCGGCGCGGACAAACATCCGTTGTACCAGGCACTGACCGCGGCAGCGCCAGCAAAATCGGGTGATGCCGCCAGCTTTCGCGAACGGCTTCGTGGTTATGGCATGACGCCCACCGAAGATCCGGAAGTGCTGTGGAACTTTGAAAAGTTCCTGATCAGCCGGGATGGCAACGTTGTAGGACGATTTGCGCCAACCGTTGCGCCGGATGATCCGACGCTGGTTTCGGCTATCGAGAAGGCGCTGGCGGACTGATCTACAGATCGCTGAATCAGATCGCGGTCGGGAGACCGCTCCTACATGCCCCAGCGACCATCAACCTCGCAGGATCTCCTGATCGCGATCTTGACCTAACACCTACCTCACAATTTCTGTCCTCGACTCAACATGCCCCTGCAGGTCCTCCGGCATCCACCAGGTCGACTTCAACTTGCGTTCGGAAAACACCGTTCGGGCCTGATCGTTGTAATGAGGTGATTCCTTGCGATCACTTTGCCCAAGCGGGATGACCATGAAACTCTGGATGGGTTTGGACAAAGCCACGACCTGTGTGGAAGTCTGACCCTGTTGCCCCCAGCGCTCATGGTTGAGATTGGGCGCGGCGTAACCCATGGAGCGCAGGGTCGTCAGACCAAACTGGTCGCCACCACCGCCATCGACTGGCCAGCTCTGATCATCCCTGCCCACCCGGAATACTCGTCCCCAGGGGGCATCAATCGTGCCAAGCTCGGACGCCATCTGTTCCATCGCCTGCTGCCAGGTCGACTCAATCAGCACTTTATCCGCACGCACCAGTTCAATGGGCCGCGGTGCTCTATTTTCGACAATGGCGTAATGGTCATCGATCCTGGCGCGCAACGCCGGACCGGCGCCATTGGCATCCAGGGTCAATCGCCAGTAGGCATAACGCAAG